>JALOQF010000248.1 GCA_025459425.1 Myxococcaceae bacterium
TCGGGCGCGGTGCCCCAGTCTTCGAACCCAAAGGGGTGTGCGAGGGCCGAACCCGTCGTCGAACCCGCGGCCGTGAGGGCGAGCCACTCGGTCGCGGTCGGGTCGCGCGCGGCCACGCCACGCAGCTCGACGAAGGGGGCGTATGCCATCGGCCAGCGTCGCACCGAGACGAGCAGCGCGGGCCACGAGGCCCGCTGTCGACGCGGCGCACGCCAGACCGAGAGGCGCTCGAGCTCGTAGGCCTCGTACTGGAGCCGCCAGCCCTCGTCGAAGAAGCGCAGCGGCGCGGGCTCATCGAGGTCGCCAACGCCGAAGGTGGAGTCGCCCGGTGGAACGAGCACGAACTCGAGGCTCGAGGCGCGGTCGACGACCCAGGGCAGCGCCGACTCGCTGCCGAACGCGCGCGACAGGAGGAGCTCGTGGCCGAGGCGCTCCTCGAGCTGGTCGAGCATGACGGCGCGCTGTTCCTCCGTCGCGGCGAGCCAGTCGTTCAAGGTGAACACCGTCGCATCAAACGCCGCACTGCCGTCGAAGGGAACCGGCCCGCGCCCCCTTCATGCGCTGACGCGCCGGGCGGGTACGTGGGCCCAACGGGAGTCCCGCGGAGGACCGCAGCGCCTCTCCTTCCTCGCCGCCGCGCAAGACGTCCCGGGGTTGTTGACGCTCCAGCTCGTCGACCCCGCCCTGCTGCCGCACTTCCGCAAGGGGAGCCCGGACTCGGTCGAGTCGACGCACCCGGAGGCCGCGACGTTCCTGCTCCGAAATGGCCTGGTGACGCCAGTCGCGCGGAACGACGGCACCGAGGTCGTGCTGGCCCGTGTCCACCCGCGTCGAGCCCGAGCACCGTCGCCGCGGTCGGTTCACCACGGCAGGCCGTGTCCTCCAGCGCACTCGGGAACGACGGCAGCCCGAGCGGCAGGCCACGTCGCGCCACAGGCCGGGTGAGGCCTGAAGTACGGTGCGACCCTCGATGGCGCCGCGCCTGCACCCGCTCCAGCTCCGCTACGCCGCCGAAGAGTTGGTGCGCCTTCGCCGGGCCGACGAGGCGCGCCGGGCGGCGGCTCCACACCGCGCTGCGCGCATCGACCCCAACCCGCACCAGGTCGACGCCGTCGTCTTCGCCCTGTCGCGCCTGCGTGAAGGCGGCTGCATTCTCGCGGACGAAGTCGGCCTGGGGAAAACCATCGAGGCCGGGCTCGTCATCACCCAGCTGCTCGCCGAGGGCGCGCGGCGGGTGCTCCTCATCGCGCCCAAGTCGCTCGTCGGGCAGTGGCGCGACGAGCTCTTCACCCTCTTCGACCTGCCGACGAAAGAGGGGCGCGCCCAGCCCGGCGGCTTCGAGGGTGAAGGTGTCTTCCTCGTCAACCGCGAGGCGGCCGGCTCGACGCGCGGTCACGAGGCGCTGCTCGCCAGTCCGCCGTTCGACCTCTGCGTCATCGACGAAGCGCACGAGCTCTTCGCCGGCATCTACAAGCGCTTCACGCCCGCCGGTGACTACGACGACGCCTCGGAGCACGCCCGCACCGCCGGCCGGGTGCGCGAGGTGCTCTCGGCCAGCCAGACGCCGGTGCTGCTGCTGACGGCCACGCCCATTCAGAACAATCTCGCCGAGCTGTGGGGCCTGGTGCAGTACGTCGACCCCTCCGGCACGCTGCTGGGTGACCTGCCGACGTTTCGCCAGGTGTTCTGCGGCGCCGACGACCGGCAGCTCGCACCGGGCCTCGAGACCGAGCTGCGGGCCCGCCTCAAGACGGTGCTCCAGCGCACGCTGCGCCGACAGGCCCAGGCCTTCCTCGAGAAGCCCTTCGTGCGCCGCGAGGCCCGGCTGTTCGAGTATGCGATGAGCCCCGCCGAGCGCGCGCTCACCGACGACGTCACGAAGTACCTGCTGTCACCGGGCCTGCACGCGTTCCAGGGCCGGCAGCGCAAGCTCCTCCTGCTGGGCTTCCTGCGCCGCATGGCCTCGTCGTCGCGGGCGCTCGCCTCGTCGCTCGAGAACGTCGCCGCACGGCTCGAGAAGGTGGCCCGCGGCGAGACGCCGAAGGAAGACGACGCCGCCGAGGTGATGGCCGACCTCGACGGCCTCGACGTCGACGACCTCGGCGAAGTCGACGTGGGAGACGCTCCGAAGGGCGACGTGCTGGCCGAGCTCGAGCTGGTGCGCTCGTTCGCGAAGCGGGCCCGAGGCCTCGAGCGCGACGATGGCCGCTTCCGGGCGCTGCTCAAGGCCCTCACCTTCGTCGACGCGCGCGCGAAGGCCGGGCAGGGCTCGAACAAGCTCGTCGTCTTCACCGAGTCGGTGGCCACGCAGGAGTACCTGCGAGAGGCGCTCGTCGGCAGCGGGCTGCTGGGCGACGACGAGGTGACGCTCTTCCGTGGAGACAACGACACGCCCCGCGCGGCGAAGGCGCTGGAGCGGTGGCGCGCCGAGGTGCCGCTCGAGGGCAAGGCGCCCAGCCACGACATCGCGCTGCGGCTCGCGCTGGTGCACGAGTTCAAGACGCGCTCGCGGGTGTTCATCTCGACCGAGGCCGGCGCCAAGGGGCTCAACCTGCAGTTCTGCAACGCGGTGGTGAACTGGGACCTGCCGTGGAACCCGCAGCGCATCGAGCAGCGCATCGGCCGCTGCCACCGCTACGGGCAGGCGCACGACGTCACCGTCATCAACTTCACCGCGACGGGCAACGAGGCGCAGCAGCTCACCTTCGACATCCTCTCGCAGAAGCTCGACCTCTTCGGCACGGTGTTGTCGGCCTCGGACGAGGTGTTGCACCGCTCTTCCGGGCCCGACGCGGGGCTGGTGAGCGTGGTGGGCGCGGGCTTCGAGGCCGAGCTGGCGTCCATCTACGAGCGCGCGCGCACGCTGGACGAGGTGACGGCCGAGCTGCGCGCCATGCGCGAGCGCTTCGAGGCCGAGCGGAGGGAGTACGAGGCCACCCGCCAGCGCACCATCGGCGTCATCGAGCAGCGCTTCGATGAAGACGTGCAGCGCGTGTTCAAGCTGCGGCGCGATGCGTTGCCGGGCTCGCTCGCGGCGCTCGACCACGAGCTCGCCTTCCTCGTCGAGGCCTTCCTCGACGCGGTGGGCGTCAGCTTCCGACGTCGCGCCGAGGGGGTGGGCGAGGTGCTCGAGTGGGAGGCCCACCCGTCGCTCCCCGAGGGCCTGCGCGGCGGTGGCGTCGTGCGGCTCGGAGACGGCCGGGGGCACCCGCCGCTCCACCTCGGACATCCGCTGGTGACGGCGGCGGTGGCGTACGCGCGCGCGCCGCGCTCGGTCCGCAGGGTGGTGGCGAAGGGCCCGTCGGGCCTCGGCCGGCTCCGGCTGGTGAAGGCGACGTTCGACGGCTTCGAGCGCGTCGAGGTGCTGGTGCCGGTGCTGGTGCGCGCCGATGGCTCGGTGGCCAGCGACGACGAGGTGCGCGCGGTGTTGATGGGGCCACTCTCCGACGTCGAGGGTGTGGCCGACGAGTCCAGCGAGGAGCGTTCCAGCACGACGTCTCGCTCGGGCGCCACCGGCGAAGAGAGCCAGCACGCTGCTGGTGGGCGACCGCGTCCGTTCCCGTCGGAGCCGGGCGCCGTCGATGAGGCCACGCGCTCCGGTCAGCCGTCCCCCCGCTCGAGCCTGTCTGGTGATGTGGTGCCCGGGGCGGCGCAGCGTTCGAGCTCGATAGAAGAGACGACACGCCCGGGTGCCGAGGCACGCCCCGTCGACGACGCCAGCATGCTCGACGCTCAAGAACTCCGCCTCTTCGAGGTGCAGGCGTCGGTCGACGCCGAAGAGCACCGGCGCTTCGAGGCCGCGGCGCTCCAGGCCCAGCGCTTCCTCGACGACCGGCTGGTGGTGCTGCGTCGCCGCCGGGACGAGGTGTCGCAAAAGCTGGCGGCGGCCGAGGCGCGGTGGGAAGGCTCGACCGGCGCCGACGCGCGCACCGCCGCCGAGGCCGACAAGCGCCGTCACGCGGCCGAGCTCGAGCGCCTCGAGGGCCGCATCGCGCAGGTGCTGGCGCGTGAAGACGAGCGCTACCGCCGCTCGATGGCCCACCTCGAGGCGCGTCGCTACACGCCGCCCACCGTCGAGGTGCTCTTCGACGTCGACGTGGTGTTCCGATGAAGCCGCAGGAGGACGACATCGTGTTGAAGCTGCTCCACACGGCCGACTGGCACCTCGGGCGCCGCTTTCCGGCGTTCGGCACCGAGGCGTCGATGACGTTGTCGCGCGCGCGCACCGACGTGCTGGGGCGCCTCTTCCGCGCGGCCGAGCGCCACCGCGTCGACGCCGTGCTCTGCGCGGGCGACCTCTTCGACGACGCCAACCCACCACAGGAGTTCCGCGACGCGCTGGCGTCGGTCCTCGAGCAGACGGCGCCCGAGCGGCCCATCTTCCTCCTGCCCGGCAACCACGACCCGTTCCTCCCCGACTCGGTGTGGGCCGACCCGGTGTTCCGCAAGCGGCTGCCGAAGCACGTCACCGTCGTCGAAGCGGCCACCACGTACGCGTTGCCGCATGGCGCGAAGCTCTTCGCGGTGCCCTGCGTCAGCCGCGCCGGCCAGGCCGACCCGACGGCGAGCATTCCCAGGCGCGAGCCCGGCGACGAAGGCCTGCGCATCGGCCTGGTGCACGGCAGCACCTTCGACGCCGCCGACGCGCAGACGAACTTCCCCATCTCGAAGGACGCCGCCGTCGACCGCGGGCTCGACTACCTCGCCATCGGCGACACGCACGGGTTCCGCTTCATCCCGCCAGACCGCCCGCACCCGCCCACCATCTACCCGGGCGCGCCCGAGCCCACCGCCTTCGACGAGAGGGACCCGGGCCACGTCGCCGTCGTCTTTCTCACGCGCGCGCGGCGCTCACAGGTGCAGAAGGAGCGTGTCGCCGCCTGGACCTGGGAAGAAGCCCGCGCGACGTCGCTCACCGACTTGCGCCAGCTCGTCGCCCGCAGCGACCTGCGCTCACGCGTGCTGCGCCTCACCGTCGACCTCACGCTCGACGCGCCGGGGCTCGAAGAGGCCGAGCGGCTGCTGCGCCAGCTCGAAGGTGACGCCGCGCGGCCGGCGATGGTGGGCGTGCTCGACCTGCGCACCGAGCGGCTCGAGCTCGACCTCTCGACGTCCGACGCGTGGACCACGGAGCTGCCCGAGGTGCTGCAGGAAGCCGTGCGGCGGCTCAAGGCCCAGGCAGCGGCGCAGCCCGAGGCGAAGCGCGCGCTGTTTCACCTGTACCAGGCGACGCGGCAGAAGAAGGCGTCGTGATGGAACGAGGGCCTGCGCCCGGGCCTCGCACCGCTTACGGAGCTGCGCTTGGCTCGACGGAACGGCACGCGTGGTGACCGTCGACGAGCTCGCCGCATTCTTTCGCGCACTCAACCCAGACGTTGGTGAAGCGGTGAAGAACGGCGCGCACTTCGAGTGGATTCGAGAGGTCGCCACCCGATACGACGCGCGTCGCCTGGTCGAAGCCCTCGACCGCGCGCCAACCTGAAGGCCGTCAGCCCTGCGCCGCGAGCCGAGCCTTCGCCATCACCTCGTCGATGGGCGGGTGGTCACCAGCCGTCGCCGACGCGAAGCCGTACACGAGCTCCCCGCCCTTCTTCACCACCAGCACGCCGCCCTGCTGCACCGGGTCTCCAGCCGTCTTGCCTTGCCGGAAGCCCGCCGCCGCCGCGCGCGCTCCATACTTCCACACCGCGGGCGACAACACCGACAGCCACCCACGCTTGAACCCAAGGTGCGCGTACGTCTGCCGCTTCGGGTCGGTCCACACCGGCAGGTCGCCCATCTGCATGAAGGCCCGAAAGTCCTTCGCCATCGTCGGCGTGCCGTTGCCGATGAAGAAGAGCTTCACGCCCAGCGCCTTCAGCTCGTCTGCTCGTGACCGGAACCCGGCCACCTGCTCGCGGCAGAAGACTCAGCCAAAGTGGCGCAACCACACCAGCACCGCAGGTGTGTCACGCCACGCCGTCCCCACGGGAAGCACTTGGCCCTCGTCATCCAGCACCGTCAACGTCGCGAGTCGGGGGATGTCTGGGGTCATCGGTGACTCGTTCAATAATGCACCCCACCTGCACGAGCCATCGTTTCGTCAGGGGCCTGACGCGTCGCCTTTCCAACCCGCGAATGATCCGCTCGCGCCCTCGCTCGAGGCACTGGCCCGCAGGTTGCTCTGGCTGACTGGCGTGACCAGCGAGGGCACCATGGAGCGGGCGGGACGGGTGGCGACGATGCGGTCGATGACGAAGCTCAAGGCCGAGCTCGAGCGGCTCAAGCGCGAGAACGAGCGGCTGGCGGCGCTGGCGTACCGCGACCCGCTCACCGGGCTGCGCAACCGGCGCTACTTCTCGGAGCGCCTGGGCGAAGAGCTCTGCCGGCTGCGGCGGGCGCGCACGAAGGGCCTGTCGGTGGTGTGCATCGACGTGAACGACTTCAAGCAGGTGAACGACACCATGGGGCACGCGGCCGGAGACGCGGCGCTCGTCGCGGTGGGCCGGCTGCTCGAGTCGCTGACGCGCACGTCGGACCTCGTGTGCCGCGTGGGCGGAGACGAGTTCGTGCTGCTCCTGCCCGACACCGACGAGGTGCAGGTGAAGACGGTGCTCTCGCGCATTCGCGCGCACCTGCCGGCGCTCGCGGGCGTGGGCCTGGGCGCGCGGGGCTTGAGCCTGGGCGCGGCGACCTACGAGCGGGGCGACGACGAGCTGCGGCTCCTCTCGCGCGCTGACGAGCAGATGTACGAGGACAAGCGGGCCAGCCGGGCCGCGAACCTCGAAGACGCGGTGGCCGAGTACGCCAACGCCGCGTGAACGATGTCGAATGGTCGGCCGGGGCTTCTGGGAGGGGGCTTCGGTGAGACCCGCAGGGCGCCAGGGGGGATGACTCGCTGGCGATGCAGGAGGACGTGACGACGCCCGTGCGGGGGAGGCCGTACGGAGGAGCGCGCGAGGTGGCTCGTCACGGTGGGGAGGCGAGGGGCGGGCAGCTGGGAGGGCTGCTCGCCCCCGTTTTTTTCCACCAGGCCGCCTCGAGGGCGCTCGAACGATGCGCGGCGCGCGCGATGCGGTAGACCGGGCCCCCGCATGCTCACGATGCTCCTGTGCGTCTCGCTCGCCGCGGCCCCTGCGCCCACGCCGCGGTCGGTCTCGAGGGCGGCGGGCATCACCCTGGTGGCCGTCGGGAGCCTCACGTCCGTCGCGACGTCGGTGGCGCGGAACGCACAGGGCTTCGCCACGCCCTCGCCGGTGCTGTTCTCCGTGGGCACCGGGCTCGTCGCAGCGGTGCCAGTCATCGGGCCGGTGGTCGGCTTCTTCTCCGACCTCCTTCGCCCCATCGGCTTCCAGGGCACCGCCCTGCGGCTCGTCACCAACATCGTCGCCCTGGTGACGCAGGCCGCCGGCGTGGTGATGGCGTTGGTGGGCCCGTCACCGGACGACCTCGTGCGGGTGACGCTCGCCCCCCTCGACGCGGGAGGCCTCGCGGTGCTCGAGTGGCGGCTGTGACGTCGACCGGGGAGCCCGCGTGAGCGACGAGACGTCGACACCGCCAGCGCCGTTCCCGACGAGCCTGTGCCACCAGTGCGTGCACCGGCGCGACGTGCGCACGGCCCGCTCGTGGTTCCTGCGCTGCGTGAAGCTCGAGACGAAGTACGCGCCCCAGCCGGTGCGCGCGTGCCCGATGTTCGAACCGGTGCCGCCCGTCAGCCCTTGAGGGCCTCGGCGCCCGAGACGATCTCCATCAGCTCCTTCGTGATGAGGGCCTGGCGCGTGCGGTTGTAGAAGAGCGTCAGGGTGCCAATCATCTCGCCGGCGTTCTTGGTGGCGTTCTCCATCGCCGCCATGCGCGCGGCGTGCTCGGCGGCCCACGACTCGAGCAGGCCCCGGTACACCTTCACGTTCACCGCCTGGGGCACGAGCTTCTCGAGCACCGCCTGCGGGTTCGGCTCGTAGGCGTACTCACCCGCAGGCTTGCCGCCAGCGTCGGCCTTGTTGAGCTCGAAGGGCAACAGCTGCTGCAGGTTCGGCACCTGCGAGATGGCCGAGACGAACTCGTTGAAGAGGAAATAGACGGCGTCGACCTGCCCCGAGAGGAAGCGCTCGGTGAGCTCGGCGGTGATGGCCTCGGCGGCCGCGTAGTTCAGCTTGCCGAAGACGCCCGGCCAGTCCTTGCGAATCGTGTAGCCGCGGCCGCGCAGGAAGTCGCCCGCCTTGCGGCCCACCGTGGTGATGGTGACCTCGTGCTGCTTGTGCTCCGAGAGGAACTTGAGCGCGCGGCGGGTGATGTTCGAGTTGAAGCCACCGGCGAGGCCGCGGTCGGACGAGACGACGACGAACTCGATGCGCTTCACCTCACGGCGGGTCAGCAGCGGGTGCGACACCTCTCCGGGGTCCTTCGACAGGAGCTGCGCCATCACGGCGTCGAGCGTCTGGGCGTAGGGCCGCGCGGCGATGACGTTGTCCTGCGCCTTTCGCAGCTTGGCCGCCGAGACCATCTTCATGGCCTTCGTAATCTGGCGGGTGTTCTTCACCGACTTGATGCGCTTGCGAATGTCACGCAGACCCATGGCGAGGCGGGCGCTTAGGCAGGTGGGGGTGGGCTGTCAATCAACTTGGGGCGCCCAGACAGCAGCGCGGCTGATGGGCGGATCAGCCCGGCCGGTTGGGCGCGGGTGGGCCCTGGTGGAAGGGCAGCAGGTAGCCGAAGGACAAGAGCGACTTCGCCGAGGCCGAAAAGCCCGCCGCGTCGGGAATCTCCCAGCCCAGCGCGTCGGCCACGCGGGCAATCTCGTTGAAGCAGAAGGCCACCCAGAGGGCCTCGGTGGCGGCCTGTCTCGACACGCCCGCGACCTTCAGCGCCCGCGCGTCGTCGGCGGTGACGGCGTTGGGCCGCAGCGTCGTCGCCTCGAGGAAGGCGAGGGTGGCGCGCAGCGGCGGGGCGATGGGCGCGGAGCGGTAGTCGGCCAGGACGGCCGCCGTCAGGTCCTTCCCCAGCTCGGACGACGCGACCGCGCCGTGGGCTCCCGTTCAGAAGCGACAGCGGTTGAGGTTCGAGACGAAGGCCGCGAAGAGCTCGCGCTCACCGACGCTCCACACCGAGGGGCCGCGCATGACGGTCTGCAGCAGGTCGTTGAAGGGGTCGCCCCAGAAGTCACGCCGATAGAGCAGTGTGCGCACGACGTCGGGAGGGCGCCGGCCGCCTCCCAGCACGCGCAACAGGCCGAGCACGAAGCGCTCGCGCAGCGAGTGGCCGTGCGCGACGGCAGGCAGGCGAATGGTCGTCATGGCTGGTCTCCGAAGGCTTCGTCGAGGGCGCGCAGGCCGGCGTCGAGGCGGCGACGGGCGGCCCCGTGGGCGGCGCAGAGGGTGAGCTCGAAGAGGGCGTCGTCGGCGTGGTGTCTCCGGAGCGCCTCGACCTGCTCGGCCGTCACGCGAAAGGCGGCCTGCTCGACCTGCCGCTCGTAGTCACCGAGTGGGCCCTCGGCGGTGCCGTGGAAGGCCGCGGCCCGCTCCGCCTGGGACGAAACGGCCGGGCCGTCGAGGAGGCGGCGCTCGAGCCGGCCTGCGAGGCGTCGCGCGTCGTCGTGCATGCGGGGAGCGTTGCATGGGACGCGGGGAGGACCAAGAGCACCCGGTGTCCGCTCCGGCTGTCGGCGCTTCCATCGCGGCGCCCGTCAGGCCGCTCCACGTCATCGGAGGCGCTCCACCAGGAAGTCCACGAAGGCGCGCACCTTTGGCGTCACGAAACGCGTCGGCGGAGAGACCGCGAACATGGTGTACCCGCTCGGCTCGTATCGGGGCAGCAGGCGTCGCAGCCGGCCCGCGGCCAGGTCGTCGGCCACGACGAAGTCCGGCGCGACCAACACCCCTGCGCCCGCGACCGCGGCGGTCGCGAGGGCGACGCTGTTTCCGTCGGCGTGAGGACGCGCCAGTCGTGCTGAGCTGGCAGCGATGAAGAAGAGCTCGCGCTTCGAAGCGATGGTGAAGGCACCGTGGGACGATGGGCCGCGGCTCGTATACGCCGACTGGCTGACCGAGAACGACGACCCGCGCGGCGAGTTCATCGTGCTGCAGTGCCGGCTCGCCTCGGGCCGTCTCGCGCCGAAGGACGTGAAGGCGGCGAAGGCGCGCGAGGCCGAGCTGCTCGACGCGCACCGAGAGGAGTGGTTCGGGCCGTTCGAGAAGTGGCTGCGCGAGCACGACAGCTACGCCCTCTCGCACGTGAAGCTGCGTCGCGGGTTCGTCGCCGCGTGTCGCCTCAACGTGCTGCACCGGGACGACCTCACGACGCTCTTCGACAAGGCGCCGCTGCTCGAAGAGCTCGAGCTGCGCGGTGACGCCGTCGACCCGGTGCCGCAGTTGGCACAGCTCGAGCGCCTGGAAGCCGAAGGTGAGGTCGCGGAGTCACTCCTCACCGCGCTGCGGTTGCCCTCGCTCACGCGGCTTCAGTTGTCCATGCGGCCGACCCGGGCGGTTCAGCTCGACCTCGCGGGGTGCCCGAAGCTCGAGTCGTTGTGGTGTGCCTCGGAGCGGGTAGCGGAGCTGGTGCTCCCCGGCTCACTGCGCGCCGTGCGGTGGAGTGGAGACAGCACCGCGCTGGTGAAGGCGCTCACGCAGGCCGAGCCGCTGCGGCTGCTGGCCATCTCGGGTGCCGTCGTGACCGACGAGCTGCTCGAGCTCTTGCAGCGCTTCGCGCCGACGCTCGAGGCGCTGGCGCTGGATGGCGCGAAGTTCGGGAAGGGCCAGCTGACGAAGGTGTTGGGTTTGTCGTGGCCGCGGCTCAAGTCACTCGACGTGAGCAATGTCGGGCTCGGGCTCGAGGGCGCGACGCGCATCGCCTCGCTCGACGCCCCGCAGCTCGAGGTGCTCGACCTCACGTACACACGCGTCACCGACGCTGGA
>JALOQF010000609.1 GCA_025459425.1 Myxococcaceae bacterium
GCCCACGTGGAGCCGTTTCGAATGGCGACCTTCAGGTCACCGTTCGCGACGTCGTAGTAGCTGACGTAGGCGAGGCCATTGTTGATGGCGATGTCGGTGTACCGGCCGACGTCGGGCCCCGGCTCGACCACGCCGCCGCGAGCGCCCGAGGGCCCGTAGCGCACCTGGCCCGTGGGAACGCCGTCGACGTAGTCGACACCCACGCGCGTGCCCGACTGATCGTAGCGGTAGACGACGAGGTCGCCGTAGCGCCCGTCGTACATCGAGGCCATGAGTCCCTGCGTGCCGTTCGAGGCGACGGCGGAGAACCGGCCGAGGTCGTTCGACACCAGGCCGGGCAGCTCGGCGCACACGCACTTCACGTCTGGCAGCTTGCAGGTGTCCCAGATGTTGCGGTTGTCGACGAAGGTGGCGATGAAGCCGGCGTTGCACGTCATCGGGCAGGCCGCGTCGACCCGCCCCGTCGGGTTCGTGTAGTTCTGGCAGCGGTTCGCCGAGGGCACGCAGCCCTCTCCGGCGTTGCAGCTCCCCCCACACGGCAACTCGGCCACGCATTCGCCCTGGAAGCACGACTGGCCGTCGGCGCACGCCCCGAGCGGCCCGCAGGCACGGTGCCGGCAACGCTTGGTGGTGCCCGACCGGTCGGTCCAGTCCTCGCACACGCGATCACCCACGTCGCCGCAGTCCGCGTCGGTGACACACTCGTTGAAGCGGTCGGCACAGCGCGGCGGGTTGCGCTGCGTCTGGCAGCCCTGGCCCGGGCAGCAGTCGGCGTCGGACGAGCAGAGCCGGTCGACGTAGAGACAGCACTTCACGCCCTGCTTCTCCTTCACGTCGCGGCACGCGTAGTGGTCGCCACAGGCCGTGTTCTCGTCGCACGCGTCGGGCGAGTCTGGCTGGGCATCGGTGACACCGACGCACACGTCTTTGGTGACGAGCACCGGGTTCTCTCGACACCCGTTACAAGCCGACAACGAGGCGCCGAGAATGACGGCGCTCAACCCCACGTACCAGCGCTGGACCATGGGGCGCACCCTACACCAGTCGACCCGGCCGGGGAGCGTGTCAGCCGCCGTCGCTCGCCGGCCATGACGCGTCGGGCGACGCCGGGCTGCGGACGAGCGTCTGGGCCTTCCAGGCGCCGCCGTCGAGGCGCCGGCAGGCCGCGTCGAAGCGAGCGCTCAGCAGCGTGTCAGCCGCCGTCGATCGCCGGCCATGACGCGTCGGGCGACCCCGGGCTGCGGACGAGCGTCTGGGCCTTCCAGGCGCCGCCGTCGAGGCGCCGACAGGCCGCGTCGAAGCGAGCGCTCAGCAGGGTCTCGAGCTCGAGGCGCTCGCGGGTGCACGCGACGACCCGTGCTGGGAACTCCGGGCGGCAGCTCGCCTGGGGGGCCTGGGTGCTCGCGGCGACCCCCTCGAAGCCCGTCTCAGAGCGGGTCAAGACGAGGGTGACGCGGGGGGCCTGCAGCGCGGCGGGGCTGGTGGCGGGTGAGCCGGCGTCGGGCACGAGCCACGCGAGGCCGCCGTCGCGGGAGAAGCGTCGTGGCGCCAGCGCGCCCGCGTCGGTCGGCGCGAACGTGGCCACCAGCTCGACGACGCCGCCGTCGTCGACCGCCTCGTAGTGCACCGGCGACTCGTGCTCGGTCTGCCAGAGGCCCGAGAGATCCGTGAGGCAGCCGTCTGGCACCAGCAGCGCGGGGCGCGGTGGCGGCAGCGGTGTCGTGGGGGCAGGGGGCGGGCGGGGCGGCGCCGTCACGCAGGTCGTCAGCGCCAACGCTCCGCACGACACCACCGCCCACACGACCGCCCGCATCACGGGGCGAACCGTAGCGTCGACGGCCCGCAGCGCCACTTCCCGTCGTGGCCCGGGCCGTGTTCCTGCGGTACAGTCCCGCACCGATGCGTTCCTTCTCCTGGGCCGTGCTGCTGGTGTTCAGCTTCTCGACGGTCGCGCTCGCACAAGACGACGATGAGCTCGCCCCGCTCAGCAAGCCGGCCGCCAAGCCAAAGCCCGCGGCCAGGCCCAAGCCGAAGCCCAAGCCCGCGCCCGTCAAGCCCACGCAGGTGGACGACGACGACCTCGCGCCGCTGGTGGCCAGCAAGGGTGACGTGGTCATCAAGCTGCCGCAGGCGCTGTCGAACGCGACGGTGTGGGTCGACGGCAAGTCCGTGGGCACCTTCCCCGTTCCCCCGCAGTCGCTCGCTGCCGGCGAGCACACCGTCATGGTGAAGCGCCCCGGCTATGCGGACTTCGTGAAGAAGATCACCGTCGCAGGCGGGAAGACGGTCGAGCTCGAGGCCCGGCTGACGGCGGTGAGCGCGTTCGTCTCGGTCACCAGCGACGTCGCGGGCGCGCAGGTGTTCGTCAACGGTCGCCTCGCGGGCGTGGCGCCGATCACCGAGTACGAGGTGCCCGCCGGGCCGGCCGAGATCGTGGTGCGCAAGGAAGGGTTCTCGGAGGACAAGCAGAAGCTCACCCTCGTCGCGGGCAAGGAGTACCCGGTGACGGTGAAGTTCAAGCCCGGGACCACCAGCACGGTCGCCGCCGTGAGCGATCGGCCCGTGGAGCCGGCCCTCACGCCGACGGAACCGACGACGAGCGTGACGATGCCGGTCGTCGAGACGCCCCTGTATCAGCGGTGGTATTTCTGGGCCGGCATCGCAGTGGTCGCCGTGGTGACGGCGGTGACGGTGATTCTGCTGACCCGCGACACCACGCCGATGATGGTTCAGCGGACGTCGGAAGAGGTGTGCCCGCCGAACGGCTGCGACCTGTGGCTGCGCACCGGCGCGGTCCAGTCGGCCCTGTCGATGGCTTCGGCCGGCCTCCTGCGCTGGTAGCGCTGCGGCGGGAACTCCCCACGGCTCAGATCTGGACGCGATCGGGTCTCACCGCGGGCCCTCGCGTG
>JALOQF010000249.1 GCA_025459425.1 Myxococcaceae bacterium
CATGCTGGGGCAGGGCTCGGTGCTGCTGCTGGCGCCGAACCTGCTGCTCGAGCCGTTGGGGCTGGGCCGGACGACCGAGTTCTGGCCCCGGGCGGTGGGCATCTCGTTGCTGGTGCTGGGGCTCTACTACGTGCTCGCCGCGCGGCAGGGCCTGGTGGCCTTCTTCCGCATGACGGTGCTGGGCCGCACCTTCCAGCTCGTCGTCTTCACCGCCTGCGTGCTGGCCGGGCTGGTGACGTGGCGCATCCTGCCCACGGCGGTGCTCGAGGCGCTCGCCGGCGGGTGGACCTTCTGGGCGCTGCGCCGCGAGGGCGCCTGGCGTCAGGGTGTCTGAGCGGCTGGCGGTGGGTCGACTGGCGCCAGCCAGATCACCCCGAGCGGCGGCAGGGTGAGCGAGGCCGAGCCCGGCTGGCCGTCCCACGACTTCGGGTGCGCCTTGAAGGGCGCGTTCGTCACGCCCGAGCCACCGAACTGCCGATCATCGGTGTTGAGGATCTCGGCCCACCAGCCGCCCGACGGCAGGCCGATGCGGTAGTCGTGGCGCACGACGGGCGTGAAGTTCGCGACGCAGACGAGCTCGCGCCAGGGGTTCCGGCCGCGGCGCACGAAGGCGTACACGCTCGGATCGGACGAGTCGGCCTGGATCCACTGGAAGCCCTGCGCGTGGAAGTCGGTCTCGAAGAGCGCGCCTTCGCGGCGGTACGTCTCGTTGAGCACGCCGACGAGCTCCATGAGCTGGCGGTGCGCGTCGTCTTCCAGCAGGTGCCAGTCGAGCGAGCGCGCCTCGGCCCACTCCTGGCGCTGCCCGAACTCGCCACCCATGAAGAGCAGCTTCTTGCCGGGGTGTGCCCACATCCACGCGTAGAGGGCGCGCAGGTTGGCGAACTGCTGCCACGCGTCGCCGGGCATCTTGTTCAGCATCGAGCGCTTGCCGTGCACCACCTCGTCGTGGCTCAGGGGGAGCACGAAGTCTTCGCTGTAGGCGTAGAGCAGGCCGAAGGTGAGCTGGTGGTGGTGCCACTTGCGGTGAATGGGCTCCTTCTCGAAGTACTTCAGGGTGTCGTGCATCCACCCCATGTTCCACTTGTGGGTGAAGCCCAGCCCGCCCTGCGCGACGGGCCGCGACACGTTGGGCCACGACGTCGACTCCTCGGCCATCACCACCACGTCGGGGTGCTGGGTGCGGAGCGTCTCGTTGAGCTCGCGCAAGAAGGTGATCGCCTCTTCGTTCTCGCGGCCGCCGAAGCGGTTGGGCACCCACTCGCCCGGCGCGCGCGAGTAGTCGAGGTAGAGCATGGAGGCCACCGCGTCCACCCGCAGGCCGTCGACGTGGTACTCGTCGACGAAGAAGAGCGCGTTGGCGACGAGGAAGTTCTTCACCTCGTTGCGCCCGAAGTTGAAGATCAGCGTGCCCCAGTCGGGGTGCGCGCCCCGGCGCGGATCGGCGTGCTCGTACAAGGCCGTGCCGTCGAAGCGTGAGAGGGCGAAGGCGTCGCGCGGGAAGTGCCCCGGCACCCAGTCGACGATCACCCCGATGCCGTGCTGGTGCATCGTGTCGACGAAGAAGCGGAAGTCGTCGGGGTGCCCGAAGCGCGAGGTGGGCGCGTAGTAGCTCGACACCTGGTAGCCCCAGCTGCCGCCATAGGGGTGCTCGGCCACCGGCAACAGCTCGACGTGCGTGAAGCCGAGCCGAGACACGTGCTCGGCGAGCTGGGGCGCGAGCTCACGCCAGGTGAGCGGCCGGTTGCCCTCTTCGGGCACCACCCGCCACGAGCCCGCGTGCACCTCGTAGATGCTCATCGGCTCGAGGTGACGCTTCGCCGCCTTGCGGCGCGCGAGCCAGGCCCCGTCGCTCCACCGGTAGTGGTGCAGGTGGTGAACGACCGACGCCGTCAGGGGCGGCACCTCGGTGCGCAGCGCCATCGGGTCGGCCTTGAGAAAGGGCGCGCCGTCGCGTGGGTGGATCTCGAACTTGTACCGGGTGCCCTCGTTGACGTCGGGCACGAAGAGCTCCCACACGCCGCTGGGGCCCATCGAGCGCATCGGGTTGAGCCGGCCGTCCCAGCCGTTGAAGTCGCCCACCACGCTCACGCCCTCGGCGTTGGGGGCCCACACCGCGAACGAGGTGCCGAAGACGCCCTGGTGGTGCCGCGGGTGCGCGCCCAGCCGCTCCCACAGCCGAAGGTGGGTGCCCTCGCTGATGAAGTGCAGGTCGTGCTCGCCGATCGTCGGGAGGAACGCGTAGGGATCACGAAACGAGAACGACGCGCCGCCCGGGTACTCGACGTGCACGAGGTACGTCGGCACCTCGCGGCCGGGCAGGTGGCCCTCGAAGACGCCGGGGTGATCGCTCCTGGGCTCGAGGCGGTGCCGGGCGCCGGCGATCTCGAGCTCGACGCGGAAGGCCTCGGGCCGGAAGACGCGCACGAAGAGCCCGTCGGCGACGGGGTGAACGCCCAGCAGCGCGTGCGGGTCACCGTGACGCAGGGACAACAGTCGCGAGAGCGCCTCGTCAGCCATGCGCCGCGACTTTTCACACGGCCCGCGACAGGGCAACCGCTGATCAGCGCAGCGAGAGCGAGAGGTCGCCGCGGAAGATCTCTCCGCCGTCGACGCCAGTGCCCGTCACGAACAACCCGCCGTCACGGATCATCAGCAGCAGCGGGAGCGGCTCGAAGGTGCCCGAGGCCCGGGTGCGGCTGGCCTCGAGCTCGAGCGACAACAGCGGCGTGCTCGCCGCGCCCTGCACCAGCGCCGCCGAGACGACTCGCCCGCTCTCGGGCCACTCGAAGTCATACGCGCCGGCAGTCGGGAAGACGTTGGGGGGCGTGCCCGTGAGCTCGATCACCACCTGCCCGCCACCACCGTATTGGCCCGTCGAGGTGCGGACGAGCTGGGTGAAGCCGACGACGGCGCCGCGGGGGGCGAGCTGGCCCTGGAGGCCTCCGGTCGGGGCGTCGGTCGTCGCGATGACGAGCGCGGCGCGGTTGGTCGACACCGCCGCGGCCTGCTGGCGCGAGAGCACCACCGTTCCCGAGAGCGAGCCGCCATCGCTCACCACGAGCGCCCCCGTGCCGGTGCGGCCGGCGGGCGCGTCGAAGCGCAGGGTGGCGCCGATCGGCGTCGTGTTCATCACCGTGGCGCTCCACGCGAGCGTCGCCACGCCTGCGTCGTCGACCGCGAGCGTCGCCTGGGCCGAGCCCGCCGCCGTCGTCGTCAGCGGCGGAACGAGCTGGCCGCCCGACAAGCGGGCCGTGTAGTCGCCGGGGCGCAGCGGGAGCACCGGCTGGCCGCCGTCGAGCGTCCCCGCGTCGACGCCGCCGTCGCGCCGCCCTGCGTCCATGCCGGTGAAGGACGGGAACATGGGCAACGTCGTCTTCGCCACGCAGCGCCCGTCGTCGCAGGTGAGCGGGATCTTCGACGACACCTTCGCGCAGTCGAAGGCGTCGACGCACTCCTCGTTGCAGCCAAGGAGCCCCACCACCACACCCACCGCCGCGAGCCGTCGGAGCATCGAGCGCTCCTTCTATCGAAGGGATCGATGCGTTTCATCGGAAAGGCAGGGCCTTCCCCTCGGAGGCCGGGGCCGGGTAGGGAGCCCGCCGTGCGTCCTCTCGTCCTCGTCGTCCTCGCGGCCACGGCCTGCAGTCCGGTCGCGCCTCCTACCGGGCCCGTTCGCAGCTGCGAGTCCGTCATTCGTTACGCGCCGTCGCGCACGCTCGACACCGTCTTCATTCGGGGTGAATGGAACCAGTTCGCCCCCGAGCCGATGCGCCGGCGCGACGACGGCACCTGGGAATGGCGGGCCAGCCTCGAGCCCCGCGTCTCGGGCTATGGCTACCGCTTCGACCTCGGCAACGACGAGCTGCTACGCGACCCCGCTCATGGCTTCACCCGGTGGGTGGCGGGCGTCGAGCAGTCCCGGCTGCTGACTCCCGACTGCCAGGCGCCGCTCCTCGAGGTGACGTCCTTCGCCACCAACGGCGCCGGCGCGCTGTCGCTCGAGGTGCGCTCCTCGATGGGCCAGGCGAAGGCGGCCCTGTCGGTGCCGAAGCTGGTGCTCGACGGGCAGGTGCAGACGGTGCAGTTCGAGCAGACGACGGGCGCGCTGCGCTTCGAGACGACGGGCCTGTCGCAGGGCAAACACACCGTGAAGGTGACGCTGACGGACGAGGCCGGGAAGGCCGCCGAGCCGCTGCTCCTCCCGTTCTGGATCGAGGCCGATCCGTTCCAGTGGGAGGAGGCGATTCTGTACTTCGTCTTCACCGACCGCTTCCGCAACGGCGACCCGTCGAACGATCGCCCGACCGCGAACGTCAACGGCCTGGCGAACTACCAGGGCGGCGACTTCAAGGGCGTCACCCAGGCCATCGAAGAGGGCTACTTCGACAAGCTCGGCGTGCGCGCGCTGTGGCTGTCTCCGCCCGACGCGAACCCCGATGGCGCCTACGGCGGCTCGTACGGGCAGCAGTACACCGGCTACCACGGCTACTGGCCCAGCGCGCCGCGCACCGTGCAGCCGCGCTTCGGCACCCTCGACGACCTGCGGGCGCTCACGAAGGCCGCTCACGCTCGGGGCATTCGGGTGCTGACCGACCTGGTGCTCAACCACGTGCACGACACGCACCCGTACGTCGCCGCGCACCGGGACGACGGGTGGTTCAACATCGGCAACGGCTGCGTGTGCGGCACCAACGGCTGCGGCTGGGAAGAGAAGCCGCTCGTCTGCTCGTTCACGAGCTACCTGCCCGACTACAACTGGCGCAACACCGCCATGGCCGATCAGTTCGCGGCCGACATGATGTGGTGGCTCGAAGAGGGCGACCTCGACGGCTTCCGCCTCGACGCGGTGAAGCACCTCGACAGCACCGGCGGCCGCACCATCAACCAGCACCTCGCGCGCATCACCGCCATCACCGGCACGAAGTACTACCTGGTGGGAGAGACCTTCACCGGCGCGGAAGGGCGGCCGCTCATTCGCCAGTACATCGGCCCGCAGGAACTCGATGGGCAGTTCGATTTCCCGCTCTACTGGCCGGTGGTGCAGGCGTTTGCGCGGAACGACTCGCTGGTACCCGTCGACGAAGCGGTGCGCCTCAACGAGTCGTACTACCTCCCGGGCACCATCAACTCGCCGTTCCTCGGCAACCACGACGTCGCGCGCTTCATCTCCATCGCGGCGAACCAGATCGAGGGCGACGCGAACGGCCAGTCGTGGGGCCCCAACCGGCCTCCCGCCACCATCGACTGGGACGAGCCGTTCGATCGCACGAAGTGGGGCTTCACCTTCATTCTCACCCAGCCGGGCGTCCCGCTCATCTACTACGGCGACGAGCTGGGCCTGCCCGGCGCCGGAGATCCCGACAACCGCCGCTTCATGAAGTGGAGCAACCTCACGGCGCGCGAGCAGGGCCTGCTGGACTTCATGCGCAAGGTGGGCAGCGCGCGGAAGCAGAGCCGGGCGCTGCGCCTGGGCGTGCGCGACACCCTCGTCATCGAGCGCGATCTCTACGTGTACCAGCGCAGCACGGAAGACGACGGGGCCCTCGTGGTGATCAACCGTGGCGGCGAGCGGTCGGTGACGCTGCCGCTCAAGCGCTTCCTCGCGCGCGGCGGCGTCACGCTGAAGGACGCGGTCTCGGGAGCCACCGTGACGCTGGGCAGCTCGGGGCAGCTCACGGTGCCCGCGCGCGCGTCGATGGTGCTCGTGCGGCCGTAGCGCGGGCTTTCGTCGAATCGGTCCGCGGGGGCGGCGCGGAGCCGTGAGAGACTGTCGTCATGTCCGACGAAGTCGAGGCCGTCGACCCCATCGAAGACGCGTGGTTCGAGCAGGACGCCGGGCGCGTCGTGGCGCTCGCCGAGGCGCGGCTGGCTTCGAACGCCGCTGACGTGCTGGCGCGGGGCTGGTTGGCCGTCGGGCTGGCGTCATCAGGCCAGGTCTCGGCCGGCCTCGCTGCGCTCAAGCTCGCGCTCGGCGGCTTCGCGCAGCGCCTCGAGGCCGTCGCGCAGGCGGACGAGAAGGACGAGCTCGAGTGGGAGCGCGCCGCCCTGGCCGGCCGCTTCCTCGAGGCCACCGCCGAGGCGCACGTGGGCGACGCGGCGAGGCTGATCGTCGACACGATGAAGCTCGAGCACCCGCCAGCGCTTCGAGTGCTCGCGGCCGAGGCGCTGGCGGTGGCGAACGACGCGCCGAAGGCGATGGCGCTGGTGAAGCGGGCGCTCGCCGTCGACCCGTCGGACTCCGAGGCGCTCTACCTGGGCGCCCGGGCCGCCGCGCGCGCCGGGCGGAAGCCGAACGTCTTGAGCCTCTTGCAGAAGGCCGTCTCGGTGTCCGACGGCACCATCGCGGTGCGCCTGCTGGCCCGCTACGAGCCCGACTTCGATGGGCTCCGGTCGGACCCGGAGTTCCAGACGCTGATGGACCCGTTCCCGTCGGCCGAGCCGCTCCGCACGCTCTACCAGGCCCTCGAGGCAGGCGAGCACGAGCGGGTGCTCGCGCTGTCGAAGACGGCGAAGGGTGGGGCGCCCAACGTGCTCGACGTGCTGTACCCGTGGCGCGAGGCGCTCGAGGTGCTGCTCGATCGAGATGGCTCCGGCTCGTCGTGGGAAGCGCCGCTCGAGGCCCTTCAGGCCGAGATCGACGCCCACGAGGCGAAGGACGAGACGAGCCCGGCCTGGGCCCGCTTTTGCGGCGACGCCTGAAAACTCCGGCGAAATTCGCCTCGAAATTCGGGTCGAAGTGTCAGCGCGCCTGACACCACTGTTGCGTCCTGGGAACACACCTCATCCGACAATCAGTGCATGACGCTCGCTCGCTCCATCGTCCAGAACCGTGCCGCTGCCGTGAAGAACGCCCTGTCCCGGGCCGACACCAACCGCGACGGTCGCCTCTCGGCCACCGAGCAGAGCCGCGCGCGTGGCCTCGTGTCGGGAGCCGCCGAGAATGCGCTGAACGAGTCGTTCAAGCAGGCGCGCCTGCGCAGCGGCTTCGTGTCGGTGGGCACGGCGAAGAGCCGCGTGAACCTGGCGCTCAGCCGGGCGACCGCGGCCGACGGCAACCGCAACGGCGTCTCGGCCTCGGAGCGCGCGCGCCTCACCGGCCCCATCGCCCGGGCGCTGACGCAGGGGGCGACGGGCGGCAGCGCGACCCGCGAGACCGGCGGCACCACGGCCACCTCGTTCGGTCCGTTCGGGCCGAAGGCGCGGCGCCTGGCCGAGTCGGCTCGGCGCATGGCGCAGTCGATGAACACGCGCGGCTGGTGTGCGCGCGGCGTGAACCGGGCGATGGCCGCCGCGGGGCTGTACACCTCGCCGCTCCCGTCGGCGTACATGTACGCGCGCCGGCTCGAGAGCGACTCGCGCTTCCGCGAGATCAAGAACGTGTCCGACGCGCAGCTCCGCCGGCTGCCTCCGGGCGCGATCGTCGTCTACGACGCCTCGGGTGGGCGCACCCGGCACGGGCACATCATGGTGACGATCGGGAACGGGCTCGAGGCGAGCGATCACATCGCGCGGGTCTCGACGCACGGCCGCCAGCGGGTCTTCGTGCCGCGCGGCTGACGGCATGGCGACCCTTCACACTTCGGAGCTCGCATGAACCGCTACACCATCAAGTCGGGTGACACCCTCTGGGCGCTGTCGAAGAAGTTCGGGACGACGATCGACGCGCTCGCGAAGGCGAACGGCATCGAGAACCCGAACCTGATCATCACCGGGCGGACGCTGAAGATCCCTGGCTCGCAGGACTCGGTCGAGCCGTCGCGGGCCTCGGCGCCGCGCTCCGTCGACGGGAACCGGCCCGGGCGTTCCGGGAGAGGTGCTTCTCCGCGCCCGCCGACGCCACCCCGACAGCGAGAGCCCGAGGTCGCCGGCAACGTGCGCCTGGGTGAAGTGCCGCGCGGCCAGGCGGCGCAGTACGAGTACTTCAAGAGCCTCGTGAAGGCGCAGGGCGGCGCGTTCAAGACGGGGCCGAACCAGTTCAACCTCGTCGGTCTGCGCACGAACACGCCCACGACGGCGAACGGCGGCAATGGCAGCTACGACGACCGCCTCGCGGTGGTGTGGAAGGACGCGCAGGGTCGGCCGCGGGTCGAGCTGCTCCGGTACAACACCGAGCCAGCGCGGAACATGTCGCGGTACTCGGCCGACGTGAACGGCGACGGCCGGGCCGACCAGGGGCGCCTGACCGACGGCTCGTATGAGTTCGTGAAGAGCTCGTGGAAGCACGGGTTCTGCTTGCGGCCGGTGCGCGACTACCGCGTGCAGCGCGACATGAACCACAACGGCCGGTGGGACGATTCGGCGCGCACGGGCGGGGGCGGGTCGATGCTGTTCCACTCCGGCGGATCGTCGAGCACCGGGTCGGCCGGGTGTCAGACCTTCCCGCCGAGCGAGTGGGCGCGGTTTCAGCGGCTCATCGGCCCGGCGCGCGGCAGCTTCGCGTACACGATCGTCACGCGCTGACGGCAACTTCAGGAGCGGTCCCGGCGCGATTCGAACGCGCGACCCCTGGCTTCGGAGGCCAGTACTCTATCCAGCTGAGCTACGGGACCTGAACGGCGCGACGCGTATACCGCCGCTCGAACGCGTCGACCACGACTTTTCTCGCCGCAGGCAGCATCGCCTCGTCGAGCCCCACCACGGTGATGTCGTACACGAGTTGAGCGGTCTTCCTCGACACGCCGCACGCGCACGTCGTGCGGCCCGCCTTCAGCCCCACGAACCGCAGGTGAGGGACGAGCGGCGGCGTGTCTTCTGACAAGACCAGCGGCTCCTTCACCACCACCGGCTCGATCACCGTCACGTCGTCGCAGACCGACATCGTCGCCAACATCTCGCACGGCTGCCCGCGCCCCTCGACGATCGTCACCTTCTTGATGAGCGGGTTGGTGTTGCCGCCTGGCAGGGTCGACCCGCTGCTCAACGTCGTCGGCGTGAAGGTCGAGTTCTGGCTGGCTCCGACGGGGTTCGTCGGCAGGGACGAGGGGTTGAAGACCGGCCCGGGCATCGAGGGCTTGAGCGTCGACTCCTCTTGAGCCAGCACCACCAGCAGCGCGAGCGCGAGCATGGGGACTCCTTACGGAGAAGCCTGCCGACAATTCAATGACCTTCGCCCTCGATCGGAGGGGGTGACAAACCTCGCAACGCGCGCCGCGGCCGGTAAAGTGCCGCTCCGTCATGTCGGGTCTCGAACAACCGCGTCGAATGCTGGGTCGCTACGAGCTGCTCTTCATGCTCGGGCAGGGCGGCATGGGCGAGGTCCACCTTGCGCGGCTCAGTGGCGCCGGCGGCTTCGAGAAGCTCTGCATCGTCAAGACGATCCTCCCGCAGATGAAGGCCGAGACGCAGTTCGTCGAGCGCTTTCACCACGAGGCGAGGGTGCTCACCCACCTCACCCACGCGAACATCGCGCAGGTGTACGACATGGGCGAGGCCGACGGCACGCTCTTCATGGCCATCGAGTACGTGCCCGGCGTCGACCTGGCGCGCGTCGAGACCCGCGCGGCCACCACCGGCACCTTCCTGCCGCTGCCCATCGCGATCCACGTCGGCCGCCTCATGGCCGAGGCGCTCGGCTACGCCCACCGCAAGACGAGCCCCGAAGGCACGCCGCTCGGCATCGTGCACCGCGACGTGTCTCCGCAGAACGTCATGGTGTCCTACGAGGGCGAGGTGAAGGTCATCGACTTCGGCCTCGCCAAGAGCAGCGCGCGGTCGAAGCACACGCTGCCCGCCACCGTGATGGGCAAGCTTGGGTACATGTCGCCGGAGCAGGCGCTCGCCCAGCCCGTCGACGCCCGCAGCGACATCTTCTCGGCCGGCATCGTGCTCTGGGAGATGATCGCCGGCCGCCCGCTCTACGACGGCGGCACCATGGCCGAGATGGTCATGAAGATGGCCAACCCCACCGTGCCCTCGCTGCGCGAGATCCGCGGGGCCGAGGTGAGCCAGGCGCTCGATCAGGTGGTGCTCCGCGCCCTCGCGAAGGATCCCGCCGCGCGCTACGGCCGCGCCGACGAGTTCGCCCGCGCGCTCAACGAGGTGGCCGTGCGTGAAGGGCTCGCCATCTCGGCCGAAGAGGCCGGCAACTTCGTGCGCGCGATGTGCCCCGAAGAGTTCGCCGCCGAGCGGAACCTGCAGTCGCAGCTGTCGCTCATGCGCAAGGGCGGCCGCCCCTCGTCGAGCCCGGGGCACCACCTCAAGCCGAAGTCGGGCACCGTGAGCGCGGCCGAGGAGTCCTTCGACGGCACCTTCGTGCGCGACACCGCGTCTTCGGCCCCGACCGCGCCCGAGCTCACCCCGGCCCAGCGCGCGCTCTCGGTCGCGCGGGCGCCGTCCAACATCCAGGTCGCGCCAGACGCGGCGAGCCCCCAGGCGCCCCCGAAGCGGCGCACGCTCCCGGGCACGCAGACGGCTCCAGCCGCCGATGACGCACCGCTCGAGGCGCCCAGGAAGTCGCTGGCGCCGCTCATCGTGGTCGGCGCGCTCGTCGTCGTCGCGCTCGGGGGTGGGGCGGCCTTCTTCCTCGGCGGCTCGTCGGACACGAAGAAGGTCGAGCCCGTCGCGGCCATCGACCCGCCGGTGAAGAAGCCGCTCGAGGTCGTACAGCCCATCGCGCCCATCGCCGAGGCTCCGGTCGACGCCGGCGCTGCGGCTGGCGCGACTCCCG
Organism: Myxococcaceae bacterium; assembly: GCA_025459425.1. Lineage (GTDB taxonomy): Bacteria > Myxococcota > Myxococcia > Myxococcales > Myxococcaceae > Xiheimicrobium. The sequence continues at coordinate 10,670 of JALOQF010000249.1, forward strand.
TCGCCGCTCGTGAGCGCGTCACGCCCCGAGGCACGGTGTTCAAGGTGATTCGTCGGAGCGACGGAGCGTTCATCGATCTCGAGAAGGGCCAGAAGCTCCGTGAAGGCGATCGGCTCCGGCTCGTCGGCGCGCCCGTCGACGGCGCGGAGCGCGAGGTGTTCGGCCAGGCGCGCGTGCTCGAGCTCAAGGCCCGCAACACGGTCGCCGAGCTCCTCAT
>JALOQF010000250.1 GCA_025459425.1 Myxococcaceae bacterium
CAGTGGCCTCACTGAAAAAACAACGGGGCGGTGGAGGTCTGGCTCCACCGCCCCGCCCTGTCAGCCTCGTCGAGCCCTTACGGCAACAGCACGCCGTCGATGACGTGGATCACGCCGTTCGACGTGAACAGGTTCGGCTGGGTGACCTGAATCGACGTGCCGCTCAACGTCGCCGGACCACCCGACGTCGGGTTCGGCGCCACGCGCACCGTGCCGGTCAGCGGGCCGACCCGCAGCGTGCGGCTCGTCAACGCCGTCGAGAGGTCGACGGGGCCGCTCAGCCCCAGCACGGTCGCCGCGTAGATGGGCGACTGCACCGCCGAGCCGACCGACGTGCCCGCGTGGAAGAGCAGAATGTTGGCCAGCGTCTGCCCCGTCGGCGCCGGCGCGGGGATCGCCGCGACCGCCGCGTTGTTGGGCGCGAAGAGCGTGAAGGCCGTCGTGCCATCGAGCGCCGTCGCCACCGTCGAAGCACCGCCGACGAGCGAGGCCAGGCCCGACAGGCTCGGCTCGGTCGTCACGACGTCCGCGATGCTCGGCAGCACCACGCCGTCGATCACGTGAATGACGCCGTTCTTCGCGAAGATGTTGGCGGCGGTGACGGTCTTGCCGTCGACCGTCACGCTCGCGCCCGTGCGCTGCGCCTGCAGATTGCCGCCGAGCGTCGCGACCGCGGTCGCCGTGGTCGGCACCTGGGAGGCGAGGATCTGCGAGGGCACCACGTGGTACTTGAGGATCGGGGTGATCTGCGCCGGCGTGAAGCTGGTGAGGGCGTTGATGCCCGTGGTGCCACCATCGTCGTTCCCGCGCAGCGCCGCGACGGTCGCGTCGAAGGCCGGGTTCGGCGGTGCGAACACCGTGTAGAGCCCACCGTCGGCCCGCGTCGTGTCGAGCGCAGCCACCAAGCCGTTCGCGTTCGTGCCGCCGTCAGGCAACGAGTCGGCGAGCTGGAGCGCCGCCACCAGGCTGGTGAAGTTCGGCGTGCCCGTCGAGCCGATGACGATGTCGGTGATGCTGGGCAGCAGCACCGAGGGGATGGCGTGAATGACGCCGTTGGCCGTGTAGATGTCGGCGATGGCCACCGTGACGCCGTCGACCGTGACGGCCGTCGGGTTGCTGGTGCGCTGCACCGTCACGTTACCGCCCAGGGTCGGAACGCTCGTCGCCGTCGTCGGCACCATCGCCGCCGGCACCTGGGTGGGGAGCACGTGGTACGCGAGCACCGGGCGCAGCTGCGCCGGCGTGAAGCTGCCCAGGCCGGTGATGCCCGTGGTGCCACCATCATCGGCGCCACGGAGCGCACCCACCAGCGCGTCGAAGCCCGCGTTCGTCGGCGCGAAGACCGTGAGCTTCTGCGCGAGCGCGTTGTTGTCCAGCGTCGCCACCAGCGCCGGCTGGTTCGAGGCCACGACCGCCGCCGCCAGGCTCGAGAAGCGCGTGTCGGTCGTCGCCACGTCGAGGATCGACGGGAGGATGACCTCGGAAATGCCGTGAATGATGCCGTTGCTGGTCGCGATGTCGGTCGCCACCACCGTCGACGCCGCGTCGAGGCGGATCATGCCGTTCATCACCGACAGCTGAATCTTGCCGCCCAGCGAGTCGACCTGCATGTTGGCCGTGGCCGCCGCGGTCGCAGCCGCCGCGTTCACCTCGGTCGGCAGCACGTGGTACTTCAGCACCACCGCGAGCTGGTCCGGGCTCAGGTCGTTGACGCCAGTCACGCCGAGCGCGGTGAAGAGGCGCGTGAAGGCCGCGTTGTTCGGCGCGAACACGGTCTTGCGAGGCATCGGCGCCTGCAGCGCGCTCACCAGGCCGGCACGCTGCACCGCCTGCACGAGAATCGAGAAGTCGGCATTGGCCGAGGCGACCGCCACGATGTCGCCAGTCGCCGCGCCACCACCAGCCCCGCCCGCGGTGCCACCCGCCGAGCCGCCGGCGCTGCCGCCCGCCGTGCCACCGGCGCTGCCACCCGCCGAGCCACCAGCGCTCCCACCCGCCGAGCCACCGCCCGTCGAGCCACCGCCCGTCGAGCCGCCGTCAGGCGTGTCCATCGGACCCGGGCAACCTGCCAACACCACTGCAAAAGCCGCAGACAACACGACCCCACCGACGCTTCGAGCGCCCATTTTCATGCGTCCTTCTCCTTCAGTTGTTGAATGTGAACTGCGTTCCGGCCCAAACCCTGTGTTCAAGGTTTGTTCATGGTGCGCGCCAAAGTAATGACGCGGTTCCACTGCGCATGGAAATCGACGTGAGTTCGTTGCGATGGCCCCGTGAGGCGGTCACCTTTGGGCGATGGCAGCGCCCGCGCACATCGCCGTGGTGGACGACGACCCGGGGAGCCGGAAGACGGCGGCCGACCTCCTCACGCCGCTTGGCCACGACGTGCGCACCTGGGCGAGCGGGAGCGCCTTCCTCGAGGGGCTCAGCGCGCAGGTGCCCGACCTGGTGCTCTGCGACGTGATGATGCCGGGGCTCGACGGCTTCGAGGTGACGCGGCGGCTGCGGCAGCGCTCCGACCTGGGCGCCATGCCCATCGTGCTGGTGACGGCGCTCGATGGCGCCGCCGACCGCGTGGCCGGCCTCGAAGCTGGCGCTGACGACTTCTTGAGCAAGCCCGTGCACGGGCCCGAGCTGCGCGCGCGCGTCACCAACCTCCTGCAGGTGGGCGCCTATCGAAAGTGGCTCGAGGCCGAGCGCGAAGCGGCCAGACGACAGGTCGGCGAGGTGCAACAACAGCTCTTCCACGCGGAGCGCCTCGCCACCCTCGGCACCTTCGCCGCGGGCATCAGCCACGAGCTGAAGAACATCGTCGCGGTGTTCTCGTCGATGCTGGGCACCCTCGAGAAGGCGCCGGGGGGCTATCTGCTCGACGACGAGGCGCATCAGGCGCTCAAGCAGTCGACCCAGCACGCCGCCGAGCTCGCGCAGTCGGTGCTCAAGGTGTCTCGCGTCTCGGGCCCCGCGGAAGTCTCGGTCGACCTCCCGTCGGTGGTGAAGGACGTCGTCTCGATGATGCGCGCCGCGGGGCGCACCCGTCACATCGACGTGCGCGTGCTGGTGCCCGCCGACGCGCCGCTCGCCCGCGCCACGCCCCTCGAGGCGCAGCAGGTGCTCCTCAACCTGCTGGGCAACGCCTGTGACGCGCTCGGCCACGCCCGCACCGCGCGCATCGACGTGCAGGTCGTCGCCGAGGGAGACCGGCTGCGCTTGACGGTCGCCGACAACGGGCCCGGCATGCCGCCAGAGGTCCGTGAGCGGCTCTTCACGCCCTTCTTCACCACCAAACCACCCGGCCAGGGCACCGGGCTCGGCCTCATGGTGCTCAAGCAGATCGTCACCCGCTGGGACGGAGACGTGCGCATCGACTCGGCGCCGGGACAAGGCACCGCCGTGCACGTACGCCTGCACAAGGCTCCACCTCTGGCCGAATGAACGCCCTCCTCGCCCAGCTCGCAGGCCGCAGCGCCGCCTTCGAGTGGACCCCTTCCGGCCAGGCGACCTTCAGCGAGGCCTTCTGCGCCCAGCTGGGCCTGGCGCCCGAGGAGCTCGGGACCGGGCTCGAGGCCTTCTTCTCGCGCCTCCACGCCGACGACGCCGGGCACGTGCGCACCCGGCTGGCCGCCGTGACGGCCTCGGGCGCGACGGAGCCGTTCGAGTGCGAGTACCGCCTGCGCGTGCGGAGCGGCGAGCACCGGTGGTTCCGGGCCGTCTTCCAGATCTCCCGCGGCACCGACGGCCAGCCGGTCGGCACCAGCGCCGCGCAGGTCGACATTCACGCGCTCCGCTCGGCCGAGTCGCGGCTCCTCACCCTGAACGTCGAGCTCGCGCGCGTCGCCTCGGCCCGAGAGGACTTACTGTCGAGCATGAGCCACGAGCTGCGCACGCCGCTCAACGCCGTGCTCGGCCAGGCGCAGGCGCTCACCGAGGGCACCTTCGGGCCGCTCACCCCCGCGATGCGCGACGCCCTGTCCGTCATCACCACCAGCGGAACGCACCTGCTCTCGCTGCTCAACACGGTGCTCGACCTCGCGCGCCTCGAGGCGGGCGCGCTGACGCTTCACCGCGAGCCCGTCGGGCTGGTCGCCGTCGCGCAAGAGGCGCTCCACCTCGTCCGGCCGCAGGCGCGCGCGCGCTCGGTCGTGCTCGAGTTCCAGACGCGCGACTGCTCGGCCGACGACATGGCCTGGCTCGATCGCCTCCGCACCCGCCAGGTGCTGGCGAACCTGCTGTCGAACGCCGTGAAGTTCTCGCCCGAGGGGCGCACCGTCTGCCTCGAGGTGCGCCGCGAAGACGAAGCCTGGGCCTTCACCGTGCGCGACGAAGGGCCCGGCATCGACAAGGCCGATCAGCTGCGGCTGTTCCACCCCTTCGTCCAGGCCGACGGCGGCCGGACCCGAAGGCACGACGGCGCCGGGCTGGGGCTCGCGCTGGTGAAGCGCCTGCTCGATCTGCACGGCGGCAGCATCGGGCTCGACAGCGAGCCGGGGCGCGGCGCCGTCTTCACCGCCCGCTTCCCGGTGCCGCCCGATCTGGAGCCCGCGGTCGCGACGCCGACGCCCATCGTTCGAATGCTGAAGTCGGCGTTGATCGTCGACGACACCATCATCAACGTCGAGCCGCTGCGGCGGTACCTCGGGCGCCTCGGAGTCGACGTGCGGACCGCCGAGAACGGGCCCGAGGCCCTCGCCCTGGTCGCGCAGCGGGCGCCGCAGGTCATCTTCCTCGACTGGCACATGCCCGGCATGGACGGGAGCGAGGTGATTCGGCGGCTCCGGCAGGAGCCGTTCGGGCGCGACGTGCGCATCATCACGTTGACGGCGCTCGTCGGCGATCACGTGAAGGACGAGGCCCTGCAGGCGGGCGCCGATGCCTTCATGCCCAAGCCGGCGCGCCTCGCCGAAGCCGTCGCGCTGGCCGAGGCGCTCGTGCGTGCGCCGCGGCGCCGTTGACGAGGTCGTTCGGCGACCGGCCCCGGGCACCCGGCCAGGGGGGCGCGAGAGACCGGGAGCGCACCCGACGCTCGCAGACCGCGCGCGATCGTCGCGCATCACCTGGGGCCTGCCTCGCTGCGGGGCTCCATGGGGCCCTGGCGCTCGCGGCCTCGTCTCGAACCGGGCTCAGCTCAGTCGCTCGAGCACCAGGCTGCGCCGCGCGGGTGCGTCTGCCCCGAGGCGATACGCCGAACGAACGCGCTGCTTCACCTCGTCGAGGCGGCGCTCGTCGTTGACGTGGGCGGTCACCAGCGCCTCGCCGGCCGCCACACGGTCGCCCAGCTTTCGCTCGAGCACGAAGCCCACCGCTGGATCGATCACGTCGCTCGTCTTCTCTCGGCCTGCGCCAAGCGCCATCGCGGCCAGACCGATCGCTTCGGAGTCGATGCCCGTGACGAAGCCACCACGCTCCGAGGTGATCGCCACCGTCTTCGCCGCTCGTGGCAGTCGCGAGAGGTCGGCGATCGCCGCGGGATCGCCTCCTTGCGCGCGCACGATCTCGTGAAACTTCCGCTCCGCCGCGCCGTTGCGGATCACCTCGCCGAGCCTCGTGCGCGCCTCGTCGATCGTCCGCGCCTGCTTTCCAAGCACCAGCATCTCGGCCGTCAACGCCAACGTCAGCTCGGTGTAGTCGGCCGGCGCCTGGCCCCGGAGCATCTCGACCGCCTCCTTCACCTCGAGCGCGTTGCCCACGGTGCGGCCCAGCGGCTGATCCATGTCGGTGAGGAGCGCGACGACCTGCTTGCCCATCTCACCCCCGATGCCGATCATCGTGCGCGCCAGGGTGCGCGCGTCGTCGAGCGTCTTCATGAACGCGCCCGAGCCCACCTTCACGTCGAGCACCAGCGCGTCGATGCCCTCGGCCAGCTTCTTCGACATGATCGACGACGCGATGAGCGGAATGCAGTCGACCGTCGCGGTCACGTCCCGCAGCGCGTAGAGCTTCTTGTCGGCCGGCGCGAGCGTGGCCGTCTGCCCGATGAGACACGCGCCGACCTCTCGCACCAGGCGCCGGTAGTCCGGGATCTGCAGGTCGACCCGGAAGCCGGGAATCGCCTCGAGCTTGTCGAGGGTGCCTCCGGTGTGGCCGAGGCCCCGGCCCGAGATCATCGGCACCGGCACGCCACACGCGGCCGCCAGCGGCGCGAGGCTCAATGACACCTTGTCGCCCACTCCGCCGGTCGAGTGTTTGTCGACCTTCACGCCAGGGCTGTCGGAGAGATCGAGCACCTCGCCGCTCTCGAGCATCGCGCGCGTCCACGCGCCGAGCTCCCTGGCGCTCAACCCACGGAAGAAGATGGCCATCGTCATCGCCGACATCTGGTAGTCGGTGACGTCTCCCTTCACGTAGCTGTCGAGGAACGAGCGGATGACCGCGGGCTCGAGCTCCAGCCCATCACGCTTGGCTTTGATGACTTCGTAGGGACGCATGGCCCCTCAAAGTAGCGTCATCGCAGAATCAGGCCACTTTGACGTCGCCCGATGAGCCGTTCGCGGGTGATGGTGGATCGAGGCTTCTTCAGGAGCTCCGGTGCGATTCACGACGAAGTGCCCACGCTGTCAGGCCCTCCTCGAGACCGAGACTGCCTACGTGGGGGCACCGCGGGCCTGCAAGCGCTGCCACGCCACCTTCATCCTCGAGTGTCCCCGCGAGGTGACGGCGGCGCTCGAGCAGGCCCGGAAGCCCTCGCCCCCGGCCAGGCAAGACCCTCCGACCGAACTGCCCGAGCTGGCCTGCGCACACTGCACGTCGGGGTTCCGCCGGCGAACGCTCGTGGGCGCCGAGCTGGTCTCCTGCCCCTATTGCGGAGCCGAGCAACCCATCACCGCAGCCAGGAGGCTGGTCGCGACGCTCGCGACGGCCGAAGCCGACCTGTGGTCCTGTCTCTTGCGCGGTGACACCGTGAGCGCCGCGGTCCGCGCCATCCAGGCGCACGGCCTCTCGGGCGAGGCGGCCGAGCGGCTCGTTCGCGCTCGCGCTCTCCTCCTCCCCTTCGTGCGCGCGGCGACCCAAAGCGAGTCCCTCGAGCCAGGCGGCAGGCTCAGCCCTCCGCTCCATTGCGAGTGCTGCCGCAGCGCCCTGCTTGGTCGCTGGCGCCTCGTCCACCTCCACTTCGCGACCCGTCGGCCCAGCATGACCCCGGTCACGCTCGCGCCCGGAGCTCCAGCGCTCGAGGCGGCGCTCCAGGCAGGCGTCGATCCCACCTCCGGAGCCACGCGCGGTGCGTTCTACCTCTGCATCGGCTGCGCGGGCTCGCCGCGCTCGGCGTTCGAACGCCACCCCGACGCTCGGCCGCGACCCGACGCCCCGGTTGGCGAGGCGCGCATCGTCGCGTCACGGCTGCAGGGCCAGATCACCTGGAGCGGTGCTCCGTCGCCGACGCAGAATCCCGGCGCGGCGAACGAAGCGGCCGCGTCTCAGCCCCCCTGACGCCGGCGCGGACGACCCGAGATGCGATCTTCGAGCGCGCGCACCAGCTGAATCGCCTCGTTCACCTGCTGCCAGACGACCACGGCCTTCATCGCGCCGTCCGAGTCGACCTGGAGCACGCTCCGGGCGGCGGCGGCGATGGGAGAGAGCGTGTCGGCGAGCGTGGAGATCTGCCGGCGCACCTCTTCGGGCAGCGGGCCCGCGTTCGACTCCTTCGCCGGCCGCGGCGGCGCGCTCTCCTGCTGGGCCGCGAGCCGCTCGAGGAGCGGCCCGAGGTTCGACGTGTCAGCCGGCGGCGGCCGCTCGAGGACGAGCTTCGTCAGCTCGGTCAGCTGGGTGAGCACCGGGGTGAGGTCGACCTGTGAGGCCTGCGCGCGCGCCGCCATCGCCTCGGCGACGTGGGCGAGCTGCCCGATGGCCGGCGACAGGTCGACCGGCGGCCGCGCGGACACCTCGGTGAGCTTCTGGAGCACGGGCCGCAGGTCGGGGGGCGGGGGCGGCGGCGCGCTCTTGAGCGCCTCGCCGGCCTGCAGCACGGCCTCGCGGAGGGCATCGAGCTTCGGGCCCAGATCGCTCTGGCGTGGCTTGTTCGTGCTCGCGGCGATGGTGCGGCCCAGCGCCTCGAGGTGCGGCGCCAGCGGAGCCTCGGCCGGTCGGTTCGCCAGCGCGCCCGCCGCTTCCCGAATGCGCCCGAGTTCTTCGCCCAGCGCGGCGAGCGTGCCCGTCACGCGCACCACCGGGTCGTCGTCCTTCCCGCCCTGCGTCTGCACGCGCTTGTACCCGCGCTTGATCTCGTCCCACCTGGCGCGCTGCTCCGGCGTCATGCGCCCGCGCAGCTCGGCGAGCTTCAGCAGGTTCTGCTCGGCGAGCGTGGTGAGCGTCTGCGATTCACCGGCGTAGTGGCCGTCGAGCAGCGTCTCGAGCTCGTCGTTCGTCATCGCCGACACGATCTTCTCGGCGAGCTTGTTCATGTTCCGGTAGCTGCCCTGGAGCTTGAACGGCGGCTCGGTGCGGAACTTGTCGTCCTGCGAGGCCGAGGCGATGTACTGCAGGTTCACCTTGAGCAGCACCTTCTGCACGAAGAAGAGCCGCTTCAGCACCTCGACGATCTCGGTGAGCTCCGCGGCCGAGTAGCCGTGCTCGAGATCGGTCGACGCCACCACCTCGCCCTCGGCCATCTTGAACAGCTTGGGAATGTCGGCGGGCGGCCGCGTGGTGAGCGGCGCGGTGACGCCGTTCGCGGTGAGCGAGTTCTCGAGGTAGCTCAAGGCGAACAGATCGTCGCGGCCCGAGAGAATGTCGCCGAGGTTGTAGGTGTCGGCGCGGTTGGCCAGCATGTCCGGAATCTTGAAGACCTCGCCGGACTCCGTGTACGGGTTGCCGGCCATCACCACGCAGAAGCGCTTGCCGCGCAGATCGTACGTGCGGGTGACGCCGTTCCACACGCCCTCGATCTTCCGCAGCTCCGCGTTCGTGTGCTGAATGTCGTCGAGGTACAGCATCACGTTGTTGCCGAGCTCGAACGCGAAGTTCATGCGCTCGACCTCGAGCCGCGCGGTGCTGTTCGGCGCGTCGGCCGGGTCGACGCTCGTCACTTCGTGGCCCAGCGCGGGGCCGTTCACCTTGACGAACGTGAGGCCCAGGCGGCTCGCCACGTACTCCATCAGCGTCGTCTTGCCGTAGCCGGGCGGTGAGACGAGCAGGAGCAGGCCGTTGCGATCGGTGCGCTTGTTCTCGCCGGCGGTGCCGAGCTGCTTGGCGAGGTTGGCGCCGATGAGCGGCAGGTACACCTCTCCGATGAGCCGGTTGCGCACGAAGCTCGACAGCACTTTCGGCTTGAGCTCGTCGAGGCGCAGGCGCCTTCGCTCGTGCTCGAGCAGCTCGCGCACCTTCGCCCGGAAGGCCTGGTACGCCGGCAGGCGCTCCTCGACGAAGGTGGCCAGCCGTCGCTCGAACTCGTCGAGGCGCAGCGAGAGCTTCTGCCCCTGGATGCGCGGGTGGTTGCTGAGCAGCCCCGACACCTCGGTGGCCCGAAGCGCCGCGGAGATCTCCCGGGACAACGCGCGCTCCTCGACAGCGAACAGCGTCGCGGCCTCGATGACGGGCCCCTGGAGCGCGGCGGCCTGCCCCATCTTCTCGACGTGCGCGAGGAGCCACGCGCGGGTGAGCTTGAACCGCTCGGCGGGATCCTCGACGGCGCGCAGGTCGTCGTCGAACGCGCGGCGGGTACCGGCGATCTCGAGAGACGAGAGCAGCGCCTCCTTGAGCGTCTCGGCGTCCTGGCTCACCACGAACCGCAGCTGGGGCTTCGCGAGCTCCTCGGCGAGGTACCGGCCGGCGAGCGCGACGTCACCTGGCGAGGCCTCCAACCCGGCCGCCTTCGCCCAGGCCGACAGGCGCTGCGCCAGCTCGCCCGCGAGGCGCTCGAACTCGGGGGCGTGGCCATAGTGCGCCACCAGGCGGCCGAGGCTCTGGGCGCGGCGCTGGAGCACCTTCCTGGCCACGTCGTCGGCCTGCGCGGCCCAGCCGAGCGTCGCCAGGGCCCGCGGCCAGGCGTCGTAGCGGAGCAGCCCCGCGGACTCGTGCAGCGTGAGGAGCGCCTCGAGCAGCTTCGCCGCGTCGACGTCGTGCACGCCCCGCTCGTAGCCCTCGTCGTAGCGGCTCTGCGCGGCGTCCTTCGTCACCGTGAGCAGCCCCTTCCCGTCGCGCACGAGCTCGTGCAGCTTCGAGAAGGTCAGGCCGCCCTGCCCCCGCTCGGCCTGCTTCAGCAGCGAATACGCGAGGTACTCGGCCCGGGCGACGTCGGGCGATTCGCTGGGCAGCGTCTGATCCCAATACGGCTTCGCCGCCTCGATGGCCGGGTCGACCAGCTTCTGGAAGTAGTCCGAGCCGGTGAGGTGCAGGAACAGGCCGTCGTCCTTCGGCAGCACCGTGGCCTCGAGCGGCTGGGTGTTGACGTTGAACCGGTGCGGCCCGAAGCGGACCACCTGGGCGCCGCCCTCGAAGAGATCCTTCTTGTCGCGGAGCGCGCGCAGCGCCTCCTGCTTCGCGGTCTTGAGGCGCGACTCGAGCTCGTCGGCCTTGACGGGATCCTTCAGGTCGATGAGCTGCTGGATGAACTGCCGCAGCTTCTGCACCGTCGGGTCCGACGCGAAGTAGGCGTTGAGCTCGTCGTCGGTGGTGAAGCTGGTGGCGCGTCGCGCGATGCCCTGGAGCACCCGCTCGGCCGCCGAGAAGAGGTTCGCGGCCTTGCGTTGGCGCTCGTCGACCAGCACCTGGCGGCGCCGGGCGAAGGCGTCGAACAGCTCTTCGCGGCGCTGGGCGAGCTCACCGGCGAACTCGTCGACGTCACTGAAGCGGCCCTCGAGCTCCTCGAGCTGCACCGACAGCTTCGCGAGCTGCTCGTCGACCTTCTCGGGCGTGTCGGCGAGCGACAGCGCGCTGTCGATGCTCTGGGCGAAGAGCTTGAACTGCGAGGTGAACTCGGCGCGCGTCTCCTGGCCGAGCAGCTCCTTGCGGCGGCCCTGCACGGTGGCCCGCACGCGGTTGAGCTTCGAGAAGACCTCGCTGATGTCTTCGAGGATCTTCGCCTTCTGCACCGCGTCGCCCGACGACAGCCCGCCCACCACCTCGCCGAGCACGGTGAGCCCGGTGCCGAGGCGCTCGACCTCTTCCACCTGGGTCTTGAGCTCGGTCGTCTTCGTCGCCTTGACGATCTCGGCGTCGAGCCGCGCGACCGCTTCGTGGAGCGGCAGGAAGGCCACCGGGGTGAGCAGGAACTCGACCGTCCACGCGCTCACCTGATCGAAGGCCTTCACCACCTCGGCCTCGAGGCCGTCGACGCGGGCGAGATCCATGTAGCGGATCTCCTTCAGCGTGATCAGGTGGCCGCGCTGCTTGCGCAGCGACGACAGCGCCGTCATCAGCGCGTCCGTCGAGCGCAGATCTTCCTGGGTCAGCCCCCGTACGAGCTGCTCCTGCTCGGCGGTCGCCTTCGCCAGCTCCTGGCTGGCGCGCTTCTGCATCGCCAGCACCTTCTCGAACTCGTCGACGATCAGCTCCGCCGACTTCCTGAGCGCCTGCACCGACTGCAGCAGCGCGATCTCGCCCTGCCCCAGCCAGTGGAAGGCGTCGACGACGCGGGTGCAGCCCGAGATGAGCGCCTCGTAGGTGCGGCGCGTGGGCTTCTCTTCTTCGGCGATGCGCTTGAGCGTCAGCACCTCTGAGATGCCACGCACCAGCTCGGCGTTGCCCAGCTTCCCGAGCGCCGACTGCGGGGTGGGCTGGCCCGCGGCGAACTCGGCCGAGATGAACGGCGTCTGCCACACCTGCATCGGGTGCACGCGCGTCGGCTCGTCGGAGGTCGAGCGGAACACCACCATCTGGCCGTCGGGGAAGATCGAGTACCCGTGGCAGTGAATGGGCGACGCCACCTCCTTGCGCACGAGGTTGTACGGAAGGAGCACGTACCGCCCTGTCCCGCGCGCGTAGAAGACGTAGAGCACGTCTTCACCGTTGGGCGAGCGCACCGAGCGGTTGAACTCGAGCCCGCTGACGTCGGCGTCGAAGACCTTCACCTCGCCGGTCTGCAGCACGTAGCCGCCGGGGAAGATGATGCCCTGGTCCTCGGGGAGCTGGACGCACGACACGCCGATGGCGTCGACGCGCGCCACGGTGAGCGTGCGCGTGTTGAAGACGAGGTAGCGGTACCTCTCTTCGCGAAAGGGCTTCACCTTCAGCAGAATGAGCGCGCCGACCTTCGCGTAGTGGAACTCGGCGTCGTCGAGTGACTGCGTGGCCTCGTCGACGGGCTCGGCGTAGAGGCCCTGCCCCGACTCGGTGTTGTTCTCGACCTTCACCGTGAGGTCGCCGCCCATCGTCTCGATGAAGACCTCGTCGAGCACGTTCACGTGGGGGAAGCGGCCGGTGACGAAGTTCTCGCGGGTGGCCTGCGTCCACGCGAAGTCGTGCGTCGGCGCGCGCGGCACGTCGCCTTCGCCGCGGTTGTCGACGTAGGTGACGCGGCCCGAGGTATCGACCGAGAAGCGCAAGACCTTCACGTCGCGGTCGGTCTGCCCGGTGCGGAACACCGCGAGCAGCCGCGACTCGGTCTTCGTCAACAGATCGAGCCGCGCGTCCTTGTAGAACTTGAAGAGGTCTTCGAAGTCCTTCACGAAGCGGCGGTCTTCGAGGAAGCCGCCGGCCTCGGCGTTGGGCAGCGTCGAGAAGTCGAAGCCGCCCTCGGGCGTGCGCGCGAACGCGTGAATCGAGAAGACGTCGCCGACGGCCCGCTCCTGCTTGAGGCCCATGAAGACGTTGAACCCGAGCAGCAGGTGCTTGCCGACGGGCACGATGTTGCGGGCGACGCAGTTGTTCTCGGTGCGCACCCGCTCCGAGCCGATGACCGTCAGCTCCTGGCCGCCGAACTCGGTGCGGCGGCGCTCGTTGAGCGCGTCGACCTTCCCGCCAAGCTCCTTCGCCTGCGCGAGGAGCCGGCCACGAATGACCTCGTAGCTGCCGCCCTCGAGCGTGGACTCCTGGGCCTTCGCCGGTGCCTCGGTGGCCATCGTCGTGCCTCGAACCGTTGGTTTACGAAAAGGGGCCGAGGCGGCCTGCAGCGTGATGGCTGGCAGACCGCCCCGGAAAGACGCCGCGACGGGGCGTCAGCTCACTTGGTCGGCTTCTCGTCGCGAACCAGCCGGCTCATGAGGGCCGCCGACGCGAGGTTCTGCACGTCCTGGCTGGCGCCGGGCCGCGACAGAATCGCCTTGAGGTCGTCCGGCAGCGAGCGACCGCCTTCGAGGTACTCCTTGAGCAGCACCTTGAGCTGCTCCGAGTTGCCCACCGCGCCGTCGACCGACTGGCCGAGCGACACCGCGCGGACGAACTGGTCGAAGAAGGCCCCGTCGCCGCCGACGATGTTGATCTTCGCGTTCGCCATCGCCTGCGCGAGCACCTGGGCCTGCGAGGCCGCGATGTCCTTGCGCACGTGGAGCGCTTCGAGCTCGACCTGCTTGTCCTTCTCGAGCTTCAGGCGGAACTCCTCGTGCTCGCGGGTGACGCCCTCGAGCAGCTTCATGGCGGCGGCCTTCTCGTGGAGACCGCGGGCCTCGGCGAGCAGCTTCTCCTGCACGCCCAGCGCCTCGGCCTGCACCTTCGCCTTGACCGACTCGGCCTCGGCGAGGCCCTTCTTCTGAATCACGTCGGCCTCGACCTGCTCGATGTGCACGCGGGCCATGCCCTTCTTCTCTTCGCCCTCGGCCTCGGCCAGCATCTTCGCCTTGAGCGCGTTGGCGGTCGCCGCGCCCTGCTTCTCGATGGCCTGCGCCTCGGCTTCCTTCACGCGCACCACCGCGAGGCCCTTCTTCTCTTCGGCGATGGCCTGCGCCTCGAGCACCCGCGCCTTCGCGAGGCCCTCGGCCGCCTGCTCGGCCTGCGTCCCTTCCGACAGACGCATCTTGGCGCGCGCTTCCTTGTCGGCGGCCTCGAGATCGGCGTCGGCCTGGATGAGGCGCGTCTTCGCCTGGTGCTTGGCGACCTCTTCGGCGGCCTCGGCGGCCTTCACCTGCGCGACGACGCCCTGCTGCGCCTTGCCCTCGGCCTCGATCACGGCCGCTTCCTTGTTGCGCTGGGCCTCGGCCACCTTGCGGAGCTGCTTGATGGCCTCTTCCTCGGTGGCGACCTTCTTCTCGACCGCGATGCGCGTGGACACGACGTCGGCGATGGCCTTGCGCTCCTGCTCGAGCGCCTTTTCCTTGGTGATGCGCTGCAGCTCGACCTCCCGCTCGCGCGAGATCGCCTCGAGGTCGCGGTCCTTCTGCACGCGCTCGGTCTCGATGCCGACGACGCGCTCGCGGTTCTTCTGCGCGACCTCGACCTGGCGTGACTTGTTCTGCTCGTTGATGAGGATCTCTTCGTCGGCCTTGATGCGCGCCAGCTCGGCCTTGGTCTTCTCTTCCTGCTGCACGCGCTGGGTCTCGGCGAGCTCGCGCGCCTGAATCGTCTCGATCTCGCGCTTCTGCTTGGCCGCCGCCTCGGCGCGCTGCCGCTCGAGCGCGAACACCGCCTCGTCGGCCTCGACGTTCTGCTTCGTCATCTGCTTGCGCTCGGTCTGGCGGAAGTCGTTGGTGGCGACGTTCTGCTGCGTCGTCAGCTCGGTGATCTTCCTGATGCCCGACGCGTCGAGGATGTTCTGCGGGTCGAGCAGCTCGAGCGGCGTCTGCTCGAGGTAGTCGATGGCCGCGTCTTCGAGGTTGTAGCCGTTCAGATCCTTCCCGATGACCTGGACGATCTGGTCCTTGAAGGCCTCGCGCTCCTTGTAGAGGTCCTCGAAGTTGAGCCGCTTGCCGACGGTCTTGAGCGCCTCCGAGAACTTGGCCTCGAAGAGCTCCTGCAGGGTGCGCTCTTCCGAGGCGCGCGCGCAGCCGACCGACTGCGCCACCTTGAGCACGTCTTCGACGGTCTTGTTCACGCGCACGAAGAAGCTCACCTTGATGTCGGCGCGAATGTTGTCGGCGCAGATCAGGCCTTCCTTGCCGCGGCGATCGATCTCGATGGTCTTCAACGAGATGTCCATCACCTCGGCGCGGTTGATGATCGGCAGCACCACCGAGCCCGTGAAGGCCACCTTGGGTTCCTTGCCCATGGTGTTGACGATCAGCACCTGGCCCTGGCTCACCTGCCGGTAGAACCGGGAGATCATCACGCCGATGAACAGCACCAAAACGATACCGGCGACGATCGCGCCGCCCACGATCAAACCAGTCTCTGTCATTTTTCCCATCCTCCCCAGGAACGTCTGGGATCCACGATGACACGCCTTCGCCGTGATGGAATCGGATTCCTCACGGCCCTCGACGGGTAAGGACACGCCCCGTCCCATCAACGATTTCGTGCTTGCAGAAGTCCTTGATCGGTCGTTTCCCTCTTGACCGAGCCCGACAGCTCGTCAGCCGCGGGTGCGCATGCGAGACGAGATCACCTGACCGATGCGCTCCGGGTCGTCGAGCGCCTCGAGTTCCTGCGGCTCGAGCCAGTCCATCGGCTCGATCTCCCAGGTCTCGGTGGCGTCGTCGAAGCCGATGATGAGCGCCTTGTCGCCCTTCTTGAGTCCGTTGGCCTTCTCGCAGACGACGTGCAGGTTGAGCCCGGCGCCGCCGTCCCCGACCGTCGCGGTGCCGAAGTTCCCGTCGACGCGGCCCGAGGTGATCTCACACACCTTGCCGATGAAGTGATGCCGCCGCGCTGGAGGCGCCGAGTGAAAGGCCTTCACCAGGGGCCGAATCGCGACGGACGTCGACACGAGGCTGAGGAGCATCGACCCGAGCAGCACGCCCGACTTCGAGAGCAGCCCCGCGTCGGCCCCGAGCCACGACGAGCCGAACATCGTGAAGACCCAGCTGAAGAAGACGAGGAAGCTGCCCGAGATGGTCGTCGGCACCTTGCCGAAGCCCAGCACCGAGAACAGGCCGTCGCTCGCGACGGGCCCTCCCGCGGTCGCCGCCTTGAGCGCCTCGGGGCCGCCGTGCGAGCCGCCCGTCAACGCCTCGCCGGCCGCCTTGGCACCTCCCGTCACCGCGTCTCCGGCGGCCTTGAGCCCTCCGGTGACCGCATCTCCCGCGGCCTTCACGCCCCCTTCGAGCGCGCCGTCACCATCGAAGGCCACCACGCCGAGGAGCACGAACAGCCAGTACAGGAACGAGATGCCCAACAGCACGGTGAAGGGCACCGCGGGGAAGCTGAGCAACGTTCGCAGGAACCCTTCCATCGCGCTCACGAGTCGACCACGCGGCGCCCGTCGCCGACAGACGAAACGACCGGCGCGACGCACCATTGCTCACGCATCGAGGCGCCTCACCGTCACCCCGTCGCGCGACACCGAGATGGCCGAGGGGCGGCAGCACACGCCGCAGTCCTCGATGTACGACGCGCCGTCGGCGTCTTCGGGGGCGATCGACAGCGCCATCGGTTCGCCGCACGTCGGGCACGGCGCCTCGTGGAAGAGCGAGACGAGCGCGGGCCCCGCACGGAGCTCCGCGGGCCACACCGGACGAACCTCGTCACCCGAGACGATCTGCCCCCAGGTGTCGATGACGGCGCTCTTGAGTGAGTCGAGATCGACCCCGTCGAAGGCCTCGGCCACCGCCGTCAGCCGCTCGAGCGCCCGCGCCAGCAGGCGGCGCGCACCACCTCCGCGCCCCTGCGTGTGCTGATGGAGCGCCGCGACCCACAGCACGAACACCTGCAGCACGCGCTTCTCGTCGCCTCGCACCACCCGCCAGCCATCTTCGAAGGCCTCGTGCGCCGCGTGGAACGCGCCCGCCTCGAAGAGCCGTCGACCCGCCTGCAGGCTGACCTCGAATGCCGGGCTCGCCATCACCCGAAAGCAATAGCCACCCTCGACTGGTGGCCAATACGACTTTTGAAAAGCGTGCGCGCCGTCTTAAGGAAAAACTGAAGCCCGCGGCCGCAGCCCGAGGCGCTTTCGGGCCTCGTCTGGAGACGCCACCTTTCGGCCGGCGTTCTTCGCCACCTGCGCCAGCGCCTCGATGAGCGCGCCGTTGCTCGAAGCTTTCTGGCCGTCGGGCAGATAGAACGTGTCTTCGAGGCCGGTGCGCAAATCGCCACCGAGTTCGGCGCAGGTCTGGTGCAGCCGCCACACCTCCTGGCGGCCGATGGCGATCACCTGAAAGTGCGTGCCTGGCAGCATCTCTTCGAGCAGCAGCGGCAGCCACGCCGGCTTGTTCGGCATGCCCGACTCGACCCCCATCACCAGCGAGACGTGCGGCGGGTCGGGCACCATGCCGCGGCGCGCGAACATCGTCACGCTGCGCAGAATGCCGGTGTCGAAGCACTCGCACTCGGGGACGATGCCGTTGGCCTTCATCACCTTCTCGAAGGCCTCGATCTTCTCGACCGGGTTGTCGAAGAGCATCGGCGGCCACGCCCAGTCGTTGTTCGAGCGCAGCTTGAGATAGTTGAGCGAGCCCGCGTTGAGGGCCGCCATCTCGGGCTTCACGCGCTCGAGGCAGGCGACCGGCCCGCTGATGTCGGGGCCCACCACGCCCGTCGAGAGGTTGATGATCAGCTCAGGACACTCGGCGCGAATGGCGTCGCACACCTTCTGCGCGTCGTCGGGATCCCAGCTCGGCAAGCGCCCCATCCCGGGCTCCTGGTTGCGCACGTGCACGTGGACGATCGAGGCCCCGGCATCGCGCGCGCGCCGCGCCTCTTTCGCCATCTCTTCGGGCGTCACGGGCACGCCGTGCTGCGAGGGATCGGTCAGGACGCCAGTCAGCGCACAGGTGAGCACCGCGAGATCGTTCGCCATGATCTGGCGAGATAGCACGGCGATTGATTCTCGAGTCAACGGAGACGACTCCGGGGCTTTGGGGGATTCGCTGGAACCGGGTCTTCACCAGCTCTGGCGCACCGGCTTGCCTTCGTCGAAGCCAGCCGCGCCCTGCACACCGACGAGCGCGTTCTGGTGGAACTCCTCGAGGGTCGCGGCGCCGGCGTACGTGCAGGCGCTCTTCACGCCCGCGATGATGTGATCGACCAGGTCCTCGACGCCCGGGCGCTGCGGGTCGAGGTACATGCGCGAGGTGCTGATGCCCTCTTCGAAGATCTCCTTGCGGGCGCGCTCGAAGAGCGTGTCGCCCTGGGTGCGCGCCTTCACCGCGCGCTGCGAGGCCATGCCGAAGTTCTCCTTGTAGTAGCGCCCGTTCGAGTCCTGCCGGAGATCGGCGGCGCTCTCGGCGGTCCCTGCGAACCAGGAGCCGATCATCACCGTGCCCGCGCCTGCGGCCAGCGCGAGCGCCACGTCGCGCGGGTGCCGAACGCCGCCATCGGCGCAGATCGTCCTGCCCAGCCGCCGCGCCTCGGCCGCGCAGTCGAGCACCGCCGAGAACTGCGGCCGTCCCACGCCGGTCATCATGCGCGTGGTGCACATCGCGCCCGGTCCGACGCCCACCTTGACGATGTCGACGCCGGCCTTCACGAGATCGGCCGTGCCTTCGCGCGTCACCACGTTGCCGGCCATCAACGGCACCTTCGGCGACAGGGCCCGCACCGCCTCGATGGCGTCGAGCATCTTCGCCTGATGGCCATGGGCCGCGTCGATGACGAGCAGGTCGACCCCGAACTCGAGCAGCGCCCTCGCGCGGCCCACGACGTCACCGCTGATGCCGACCGCAGCGCCGACCACCAGACGGCCCTTCGGGTCGAGCGCCGGCTGGTAGAGCGTCGAGCGCAGCGCCCCTTTGCGGGTGACGACGCCGACGAGCGAGGTCCCGCGAAGCACCGGGGCGCAGGTGAGCCGCTTCACTGCCAGGCGCTCGTACATCGTCTCGAGCGGCGTCCCCTCCTCGAACGAGAGCAACTCGGTCGACATGACGCGGTGGAGCTGGGTGAACCGATCGTGCCCCTCGGCGTCGTGCTCGGTGAAGATGCCGACCGGCACGTTGCCGTCGTCGACGACGATCACCACACCGTGCGCGCGCTTGTGGATGAGGTTGAGCGCCTCCTGAATCGTCTCGTGCGGTTTGAGGGTGATCGGCGTCTCGTAGATGGGGTGCCGCGACTTCACGTAGTCGACGTTCTGCCGAACGATGTCGAGCGGGATGTCCTGCGGCAGCACCGTGATGCCCCCGCGGCGCGCGATCGTCTCGGCCATGCGCCGGCCCGCCACCGCCGTCATGTTCGCCACGACGAGCGGCAGCGTGAGCCCCGCGCCCGTCGGTGGCCGCAGATCGACCTCGTGGCGCGAACCCACGGCCGAGCGCGTGGGAGCCATGAAGACGTCGTTGTAGGTGAGCTCGTACGGTGGCTGCTTGTCGTCGAGGAAGCGCATGGCGGGCTCCTTAGCGCGGGGTGTCTTCTCCCGCCGAGCGCGACCGTCGCCGGGTGCACGCGCCCCGATGGACTCGGCGGCCTTCGGCGAGCTCGCACGTGAGCCCTCCGAGGAGCCGGCGACGACGGGCGGGGACGATCGAGTTCCTGCGCCGCCTCGCCTTCGAGGCGGTCAAGCGCGCCCCGAGCCATCGCGCCCAGGGGCCGTCGATGATCAGCTGGAGGCCTCCGCGCAGGGTCCACAGCTTCGGTGCGCCGGCGCGGACGGCCGGAGCGACGCCGTGTAGAAACCAGGCCGTGGATCTCTTCGATCACGCTGCCAGCAACGAGGCCCAGGCCCGCGCTCCCCTCGCTGAGCGCATG
>JALOQF010000024.1 GCA_025459425.1 Myxococcaceae bacterium
CCTGTCGGCGGGCTGCGTGACCTAGGTCAAGGCGGGCGGGTCCGTTTCGGGCGAAGGGTCGACTCGCCTTCGTCGGGTCAGCCGGCCTGTTCAGCGCTCCTGGCGGGATGCGGCCTCGGTGCGCCCACCCCACGCGGCGAAGCGGCGCAGGTTCACCTGCACGGCGCGGCCCGTCTGGCTGTCGGCTGCGATGGGTTCGAGCGTGGTTTCCTCGAAGCGCGCGCCGCGGAACCAGGCGCGTGGGTCGACGACGACGATGACGGCCTGCCCTTCGTCGAGCGTCCACTCGACTGGCACGAAGTCGACGCGCTGGTCGTCGAAGCCACCGGGCAGCGCCGCGTCGAGCGTGAAGGGGCGCGTGGTGTCACCGCGCGTCACCGTACCCGCCAGGCGGAGGGCCTGCTTCGCGTTGTCGTCGTCCTTGAGCAGGTGCACCGACATCGAGCGCGCCGTGCCCGCGATGGCCGGCACCGTGCCGAGCTCGTGGGAGGCGGTGAGCAGGTCGACGACCTTCGGCTCGATCCACTCGGTCATGACGCGGCCTCCAGAGAAGAAGTCATGGCCCGGATGCGCGTGGGCAGTTGGCACCACCAGCTCGCTGGCCCGCTTCCACCACGGGCGCGCCGTCGGCGGTGGCGCCTCGAAGACGTAGAGCGGGCCGAACGACAGCGTCGCCCGCTCGAGCCGCACCGTCGCGCCATCGTCGAGCGTCACCTGCGGCATCGCCAGCACCTCGAGACGGAAGTCGACGGTGGTGAGCTTGCCGCCGGTCCCGGCCTCGCAGGCCATCAGCGTCGACAGGAGGAAGAAAAGCGTGAGTCGACCCATGGCGTCTCCTTCAATCGAACTGCAGGCCCAGCGTGAGCCGCCACTGGCGCGGCGGCCCGGCCGAGAAGTGTCGCATCGCCAGCCGCGAGGGCGCGGCGTCGGGCCCGATGAAGTTCGAGGCGTAGTTGAACTCGGCTTGGCGCCAGCGCGTGTCGAGCACGTTGTCGACGACGAACCCGAGTGACACCCACCGCCACCGGGCGCGGAGCGATGCGTCGACCAGCACCGCCGCCTCGCTCAGCTGCTCGAAGGGCAGGGGCCGCGGCCCGATGGCCCACACCGCGAGGCCCGCGGTGAGGTCGATGGGCTGCTCCAGCACCTCGAGCCGGCGCGCGCCCACGGCCTCGACCCTCGCGAGGAACCGCGGCACGTAGGGCAGGGCCGGGCCGTCGAAGAGCGCCAGCCACGACGCGCCCGCGGGCGGCAGGTGGCCGCGCGTGTACGAGAGGCTCGCGGTGACGTCGAGGTGCTGCTCCCAGGTGAGGCGCGCGAAGCCGAAGGCACCCACGCGGCTCGAGGCACCGACGGGCACGTTCCTCCCCTCGTCGGGCTCGAAGACGATGTCGCGCTGCACCCGCGTCGCGAAGGCCGCGCCACGCGCCTCGAAGCGCACCGGGCCCTCGAGCAGGTAGCGCAGGCCCGTCTCGGCGCTCGCCACGAGCGCGAACGGCGCGAACTCCGAGTCCGAGAGGGCCGCCGCGTCGCTCGAGCGCGCGCCCAGGCCCACGCCCGTCATCCACGACAGGCCCTTCACCAACACCACCTCGGTCGACACCCGCGGCGACGGCATCACCCCGAACGCTTCGATGAAGTCATCTCCGAGACGGGCGCCGGTGCGGTCGGCGAGCGGCCGGTTGCGGTCGTTCACCCCGAAGAGGAAGGCGTCGAGGCGCAGGCCTCCGCTCACCGTGACGCGCGAGCCGAGCGGGAGGCTGCCCTGGGCGAACAGGCCGAGGTTGGTGACGGTGATGCGGTTGTCGAAGGCGACGCGGTAGGGCACCCCGTCGGCGACACGCAATCGGCGAGAGACGCTCTCGACCTGGTCGAAGCGCCCCACGTACCCCAGCTCGAGCGTCGGCCGCCGCGTGCCCTCTTCTCCGAACCGGGTGAGCCACGAGCCGCGCACGCCGGCCGTCACCCCGCCGTAGCGCAGCTCGATGCCGTCGCCGCGCTGGGGCTCGAGCGGCGGCGCGTTGCCGAGCGCGTCGGGGAGCGGCACGTCGTTGACGAAGCCGGTGAAGTTCTCGCGCAGCCGCATGTCACGCACGAGGCCGAACAGCTGGTGCCGCGAGACGCCCGACTCGAGCTTCGACGTCAGCTCGGCCGAGACGAAGTGCCGCTGCTGCGCGCCGCCCTGGTTGGGGTCGACGAAGCAGAAGAACTGCGCGTCGGCCGTGGCGGGGCAGCGGTCGTTCCGGCGAGCCTCGACGTCGTCGAAGCGCAGCACGCCCGCGCTGTCGAAGCGACCCGCCGAGAGGCCCGCGAGCAGGCGCAGCTTCGTGTCCTGCGGGAGCCGGAACTCGTGCGACGCCAGCAGGCTGCCGTTGGCGAAGGCGCGGTTGGGCCCGAAGCCCGAGCCCTGCCGCAGCGTCAGCCCGAGGAAGGTCGTCTCGCGTTGATCCTTCGGGCCCCACAGCGCGGTGAGGCGCTGGTGATTGAACTGGCCGTACTCGCCGATGACGGTGACGCCGCGCTGCTTGAGGCCGAGCTCGAAGTCGACCGAGCCGGCCACCGCGAAGTCGCCCTGCGCGGCGCTGAAGGGCCCCTCGATGACGCGAATCGCGCTCACCAACTCGGGGATGAGGAAATACGTGTCGGCGTAGCCGTGCGAGTGCGCGTTGCTCACCTCGTTGAGCGGAACGCCCTCGACGCGCATCTCGAGGTCCTTGCCCTCACCGGCGTCGAAGCCACGGATGAAGATCTGCGGCGCGTGGCCCTCACCCGAGTGGTTCGCCAGCAGCACGCTGGGGGCCATCAGGAGCAGCGTGGTGCCGCTCTGGCGCGGGCGTTCTCCGAGCAGGCCCAGCTCGAGGCGCAGGTCTCCGACGACGACGGTCGGGGCGACGTTGCCGCGCGCGCGGACGGTGGTGGTGAACACCTTCTCGCCGGGGCGAGGCGCTGCCTCGGCGACCGGCGGAGGCTCAGGGGCGCCTGCGTCGGCAGGCCCGGCGACCTCGACGGTGGTGGCCGGCTCGGAGAGGGGCGCCGCGGGCTCGCCGCCGTCGACTTGTCCGAGCGCGACTGCCACCACCACGGCCCACACGGGTCACTCCACTTGATCGAGCACGAAGCGGGCCTGCGCCTGTTGCGAGGGGCCGAAGTCGAAGCGGTACTCGACCCGGTTCACCAACTCAAAGCCGTATTGCTGGGTCAGCTCGCTGCAGAACGTGGTGGCGCGCGTCACCAGCACCGGAACCTCCCTGGTGCCGCCGGAGGGGAGCACCTCGTGCACGGAGACGTTCACGCCGCGGCTCACCGTCAGCACGTGCGGCGCCGAGACGGCCGCGCGGTAGTTCGTCGAGGCCGCCCGGAGCCCGTCGCTGCGTGCGGCCAGGTCGAGCGTGTAGAAGGTGAGGAACTGGTCGATGCGGGAGCCGTCGGCCTGCGTGGCGAAGGGGCCCTTCGACGCGTGCCAGCAGGCCCGCTCGTCGGTGGTGCCGAGGTCGACGGTGATGCGGCCGGTGAAGTTGGGGTCGACCTCGCAGGCGAGGCCCTGCGCGGCCGCCTTGAAGCCGCGGTCGCAGTGGCACCAATCACCGCCGGGCTCTCGGTGAATGTGGCCGCCCGGCTCGCACGGGTCACCCGTGGCTGGCGTCGGCAGCGCGCCGCACGACGAGATGATGACGAGCGCGGCGATGAACGGGCGCCTCATGTTCCGCTCCCAATCGCGGTGACGGTGCAGAGCCCGCCGCCGTTGAGGTGCGCCTGGTCCTTGAGGCTCTGCACGACGAACTGGTCGAGCGTGCGCACGTCGAACGAGCCGGGGTCGTAGACGACGCGCGAGCCATCGGCGTCGAGGAGCGGCTTGCCGTCGCGGCCCTTCAGGTCGAGCAGGTCCTGCGCCTTCAGTGACTCGAGCGTCACCAGGCCGTCGTCGGCGGCGAGCGCCGTCCACGCCTCGAAGCGCAGGTTGACGCCGCGGTGCGTGCCGAGCTTGTCGTAGAGCATGTGGTCGACGTGCATCGTCATCTCGAGCGTCTCGGTGGCGCCGTCTCCGACGACGAGGCCCACGGTGCCGTCGAGGCCGTTGGTGCAGCGCGTGTAGCGGTGGTTCAGGGGCAGGCCGACGCGGAAGCGGGTGCTCCCCACGCCGGTCTTCGTGGCCCGTCCTTCGAAGAGGTAGGCCCAGCCGCGCGCGCGCATCTCGGCGACGTCTTCGGCGGCGACGTCGTGAACGGTGGCGTCCTCGGTGGGGGGCCGCATCGAGAAGGCCACGTCCCACCGGCCGGCGGGCACGTCGGGCCAGGTGAAGGCCGTGCGCGTTCCCTTCTGGACATCGACGACGTGCAGGCCCGGGCGCTCGAGCCTGGTGCCTTCGCGCGTCGCTTCGACGTCACCGACGCTGACGATGTACTTGGTGAAGCTGATGGCCCAGCGGTCCTTCAGGAGCGTGGGGGCGAAGCCCCGCTCGGCGCGCTCGCCACCGGCCACGGTGACCTGGAAGGTCCCAGCGCCCTGGGGGCCGCAGGCGCACAGCGACAGCGCGGCGAGCAGCACGTAGCGGTTCATCGGGCGAGCTCCACGGGAAGGGTGAGGCGAACGAAACCTTCTGCGGGCACCTCGAAGCGCTGCGCGGCGAGCGCGGCCACGAGGCAGCCTCGGAAGGCGAGGGCAGGGTCGTTCGAGGTGGGCAGGCGGACTTCTTCGATGGCCGCCGAGCCGTCGTCCTGCGCGGCCAGGCGCACCTCGACCGTCTGGAGTGACGTCAGGGCGGCGTTCGTCCCGCGCGCGCTGGAGAGACAGCTGGCGGTCTGCTCCTTCGACCGCGCGAACGCCTCGAGCACGCCCTGCGCGGTGGGTGGCAAGCGCTCAGGAGCAGCATCGCCCCGGTACAGGTACGCGTCATCGTACGCGCCGGCGTCGGTGCTCGCCCGGCCACGCGGTGAGACTTCGACCGCCGCCGTCGGCGCTGGCGTCGAGGAAGGTGAGGCGTCGGTCGTGGTGGTGGGCGGGCGGGCTGCACCGAGCGCCGCGACCCGCACGGGGGCCGATGGTGCAGGCTCGGCGTCGGCCGCGACAGGCTCGGAGACGCGCAGCTTGAGCCACGCGCCTCCGAGGGCGACGACGAGGGCGGCGAACGCCATGGTGGTCCAACGGTTCATGGCGTCGCCTCGGCGTCCGTTACTTGCCGCCGTGATCGTGATCGTGGTCGTGGTCCTTCTTCGACGCCCAGTCCGGCGACATCGAAGTGAGCGTGAGGCTCGCCGGCGTCCCGCCGA
The DNA here is from genome assembly GCA_025459425.1 of Myxococcaceae bacterium. Classification (GTDB taxonomy): domain Bacteria; phylum Myxococcota; class Myxococcia; order Myxococcales; family Myxococcaceae; genus Xiheimicrobium. Next base: position 5,268 of record JALOQF010000024.1, read on the forward strand.
CGTTGAAGGTGTGCTCGACCTTCCACTCCTCGATCTTGATCTCCTTCACGGTGCCGTCGCGCGGGTCGCTCACGTAGACGCGGCCCCAGCCCATCGTCATCGCCGGGCGGGCCCCGGTGGCGGGCCACATGGCGTACTCGGGCATCACCTTGAGCGGCATGCCGTCGGCCTCGAGCGCGGTGGCGCCGGCGTTCAACTTGAACTTGTGCAGGTTGCCGTCCATCGTCAGCACGAGCACGTGCTCACCGGCCTCGTCGACTCGGAAGGCGAAGCGGCGGGTCGGCAGGGGCATCGGGGTGATGGTGTTGTTCCGCGGGTCGATGATCGCCATGCCGTTGGCTGGCGCGCGGTCGAAGTTGCCGATGAAGACGGGCAGCTTCTCGTGACCCTCGACCGTGCCGACGCGCTCCATGCGGCCAGCCGGGTTCGGAATGACCGAGCCCTCGAACTTCTTCGTGCCCGCGTTCCACTTCATGACGAGGGCGCCGTTGGCGCAGCCGAAGGCCACGTGCGTCGAGGTCGAGAACTCACCGTGCAACGAGGTGCAGTTCGCGAAGGTGTCGATGACGGTGTCGGGCGTGGCGAGGGCGCGGTCGGTGGCGCCGGCTGCGAGCTGCCGCGTCGAGGTGCCGCCGTCGGGCAGCGTCTGCACGTCGGGCATGCTCATGGTGGCGACGAGGCGCTCACCGTGAACGATGGCCACGCCGTGGTGCGCGGTGCCGGTGGTCGCACGGCGCGGGGTGAACTCACCGCGGGCGAGCTGCTGGTCGCTGATGAAGTCGACGGTGCCGTCGCCATCATTGAAGAGCGAGGTCCACCCCTGGTTGTAGGTGAAGTGGGTGGGGAGCGCGCCCGCGATGGGGGCGGGCTTGAGCGAGGGGGCCTTCTTCTTCAGGTGGTAGTGGTCACCGTGCTCCTCGAACTCGATGCCCGACTCGAGCACCTGGGTCTGGTTCTGCGTTCGCTGGGTGGCGAACACGAACCCGCCGACGTTCGTCGGGTTCGCGTACACCAGGCCCGGGTTGTCGAGCATGAGCGTGCCCGGCGTCGAGCGGTCGTCGAGGTCGACCACCGACACCTTGCCCGTCGTGCCGTCTGCCACCACGAGGCGGCCGAGCGTGTACTCGGCCTCGTCGCCCTTGGCCTTCGGGTCCGGCGTGGTCATCTGCGTGCCGCACGCCGACGCGAAGAGCGCGGCGCCGAGCAGCGGTGAGAGAATCTGGTTCTTCATGAGAGGCTCCTGATCAGCGGGTGGTCCCAGATGCAGCGCCTCCACTACGGACACTGGAGTCTAGATGCAATAGTGTTGCGATAATGGGATCGTGTGAGAAAAGCGAAGCATCTGCGGCGCTCCGTCGAGACGCAGTGAAGTTGCAGGTGCGTTCGCGTGCGCGGTAAGGAGTCCCCATGGCGGACCATCGGCACCACGTCGACTGTGACTGCGGGCATCACCACGAAGCGGCCGAGACGCCGGAAGTAGCGGCGGGCGGCTGGGTGGCCTCGGTGCTGCCAGTGCTGGCCTGCGCGGTCTGCCCGGCCTGCCTGAGCGCATACGCGAAGGTGCTCTCGGCGCTGGGCGTGGGTCTGGTGCTCACCGAGACGCAGCACACCGTCATCATGACGGTGGCCGTGGCGTCGTCGGTCGGGGTGTCGGCGTGGCGGTCGCTGCGCAGCCGTCGCGTCTGGCCGCTCGCCGTGTCGCTGAGCGGCGCCTCGCTGGTGGTGGCGGGCCACCTCGCCGAGCTGGCAGCGGCCGAGTGGGCGGGCGTGCTGGTGTTGCTGGTGGGCGGGCTGGTCGAGATGCCGCTCTTGCGCAAGCTCTGGCGCCGCCGCTCCATCGCGCCCGCGACCTGAACCTCGGCGTCGGTTCTCTCCGTCTGTCACCCCGAGCGCTCGCCGGGGGGCGGCCCGCCGTCAGACCCGCGTCACCTTCCACACCACCAGCTCACGGCCGTTGGCTCCGGCCAGGAGGCCTCCGTCAGGGCTGAAGGCGAGCTCGGCTGCTTCCCCTCCGAGCGGCGCGATGCCGATGGGCTTCGGGTCGCCCGCCGGGTCCCACATCAGCACGTCGCCGTCGAGCGACCCCGAGGCGAGCAGGCCCTCGGGTGAGAAGACGAGCTTCGTCACGCCCTGCTCGTGGCCCTTCAGCATGAGCGGCTCGGAGCCCTCGGGGCCCTTGCCCACGAAGCGCCACCCACAGATGACCTCACCGCCGCCGGTGCAGAGCAGCTTCGAGTCCGGGCTCCAGGCGAGCGCCGTCGGCTTGGCCGGGTAGCCGCTCATCTCGGAGTCCTTGCCGCTCGCGAGCCGCCAGAAGTGCACGCTGTTGTCCTGCGTGGCCACCGCGATGACCTTGCCGTCGGGGCTCGGCGTCAACGACAACAGCGAGCTCTTCCACGACAGCGTGCGCGACTCGGCGTTGGCCTCGAGCGGGAAGAGGCGCACGGCGCCGTAACAGCTCGTGATGAGCCGCGAGCCATCGGGTGAGAAGCCGACGCCCGAGATGGTGCTCTCGTGTGGCGGCGTCTCGAGCACCGGCTGGCCCTCGCTCGTCCACAGGCGCACCACGCGGCCCTGGGCGGTAGCCAGCTGCCCGCGCTTCGACCAGGCGACCCATTCGACCCAGCCGCCCTTCGCGCCCGGCAGCGTCGCGAGCAGCTCGCCGTCGGAGCGGTACAGCCTCGTCTTCCCGTCGAAGCAGGCCACCGCGAGCCGGTCGTCGCTCATCGAGAACGCGAGCGTCGACACGCTGTCGGGGAGCTTCGTTTCCCAACGGGTGGCGCCCGTCACCGCGTCGAGCACGGCGAGCTGGCCGTCGGCGGCGCCGAGCGCGACGAGGCCTCCGTGCCGGTCGAAGGCGAGGCCGCGGGGGTATTCGGAGGGGGCGAAGCGCCACGCGTCGAGCAGGTGGGCGCGCCGAACGGGCTTCTTGAACAGGCTCACGCCAGACACCGCCGGAAGCCCTCGGTCAGCTCAGCGCGGTCGAGCTTGCGGCCGATGAAGACCAGGTTGTTCGAGCGCGGCTGGCTGCCCCAGGGGCGGTCGGGCCGCCCGTCGAAGAGCATGTGCACGCCCTGGAACACGAAGCGCCGGTCTTCGCCCTTCACCGACAAGATGCCCTTCATGCGGAAGATGTCGACGCCCTTCTCCTGCAGCAGCTTCGACAGCCACGCGTTGAGCTTCTTCCCGTCGACCTCGCCCTCGAGGTGAATGCCGACCGACGTCACCGTCTCGTCGTGCTCGTGGCCGCCGTAGACTTTCTCGGCCACCGGGGCAGAGGTGCCGAGGCGCACCTGGTACTCCTCGCCGCCGTGCTCGGTGAGCAGCATCCACCGGCCTGCGCGCGGCACCCGCACCTGGAACGTCGTCGGCTTGCCGGACGAGACGTCGAGGTTCACCGAGCGCTCGGGCTCGACGAGGCCGCCGGGCTTCACCGCCGAGAGGCCCTTCGTCCACAGGCGCACGCCGCGCTCCGGGCCTTCCTTGAGGGGCTCGGCGACGCCCTCGACCGGCACCAGCACCACCTGCATCGTGTCGTCCGCGCCCTCGCCCAGCGACAGGGTGCTCACGCCTTCGGGCAGCTCGAACACGGCGCCCCACTCGAAGGGGTACTCGGGCTCGAGGAACGTCGGCTTCTTCTCGACCGCGCGCTTGAGGTCGAACCCGCCCACGTCGAGCACCTCGGCGATGGGCACGTTCGCGTTCGTCGCGCGCACCAGCTTCGCCATGGCGTTCATCGAGCGAATGCGGCGCTCGAGGGCGTCGGCCTCTTCGGGCGAGACGAGGTCCATCTTGTTGAGCACCAGCACGTCTCCGAAGGCGACCTGCTGCTGGGCCTCGTCGCTGTCGTCGAGGTGGAGCGCGACGTGCTTCGCGTCGACCATCGTCACGATGCCGTCGAGGCGGAAGTGCCGCTGCACCTCTTCGTCGACGAAGAACGTCTGCGCCACCGGGGCCGGGTCGGCCATGCCCGTCGTCTCGACCAGGACCTGGTCGAACTTGTCGCGACGCTTCATCAGGTTGCCGAGAATGCGAATGAGGTCGCCGCGCACGGTGCAGCAGATGCACCCGTTGTTCATCTCGAAGACCTCTTCGTCGGCGTTGATGACGAGGGCCTGGTCGATGCCAATCTCACCGAACTCGTTCTCGATGACGGCAATGCGCTTGCCGTGCTGCTCGGTGAGGATGCGGTTGAGCAGCGTGGTCTTCCCCGAGCCGAGGAAGCCGGTGAGGACCGTGACGGGAATGGTCTGATCAGCCATGGGAGACTCCTTCAGGGTGAGACGACGAGGCGAGCACCGAGCCAGAGGCCGGCGCCGACGGACAGGGTGGCGGCGACGCGCAAGACGCCGGTGCGCCAGGCGGTCGAGCGTCGGGCCGCGGCACCCAGGGGCAGTGCCAGCGCGAGCGTGACGGCCGCCATGCCGAGCACCACGCCGGCGCCGTACAGCACGAGGAAGGCGAGCGCGCGCGCGCGGCCCTCCATGGTCGACAGCGCGAGCAGCCCGACGCCGGCCGACCCCGCGAGCCCGTGCACCAGCCCCAGCGCGAAGGTGCGGCCGTCGTGCCGGGGCTCGTGCACCGCGGGGCACGCCGCGTGGCGCCACTGGTTGACGCCCAGCCAGACGAGCGAGGCCGCGACGAGCGCCTCGGCGAGCGGCGCCATCCACCCGGGCAGGTGCAGGCCCGCGGCCACCAGCAGCAGCCCCACCCCGAAGAACGTCGCCGAGTGGCCGAGCCCCCACACGAGCGACGTCTTCAGCGCGTCGCGTACCCCGCGCTCCGAGCGGAGCAGCGACGCGATGGTGCAGACGTGATCGGCGTCGGACGCGTGCGCGAGCCCCAGCGTCAGCCCGAGTCGCAGCGCCGATTCGATCATGCCGAGACCGCCTTCAGAACGAGTTGCATTCGGGCCACGAATGCTTCAAGACAGCAGATGCAACACTGATACGAAAAGCGCCGATGCGGCGCAAGGGGTCTGGCCGTGCCGACGAAGAAGCCTGGTTCGACGAAGAAGCCCAGCTCGACGAAGAAGCCCGCGAAGCCGAGGCGCGACCAGCGGTTGCCCGTCACCGTGCTGAGCGGGTTCCTCGGCGCGGGCAAGACGACGCTGCTCAACCACGTGCTGACGAACCGCGAGGGCCTGAAGGTGGCCGTCATCGTCAACGACATGAGCGAGGTGAACATCGACGCCATGCTGGTGAAGCAGGGGCAATCGGCGTTCAAGCGGGTCGACGAGAAGCTGGTCGAGATGTCGAACGGCTGCATCTGCTGCACGCTGCGCGAAGACCTGCTCACCGAAGTGCGCTCGCTCGCCGACTCGGGCAAGTACGACTACCTGCTCATCGAGGGCACCGGCATCGCCGAGCCGCTCCCCATCGCCGAGACGTTCACCTTCGCCGACGAAGACGGCGTGTCGCTGGGCGACGTCGCGCGGCTCGACACCATGGTGACCGTCGTCGACGCGAAGAACTTCCTCACCGACTGGCAGGAAGCCGAGTACCTGGCTGACCGCGGGCTGGCTGCGGCGGACGAAGACGAGCGCACCGTGGTCGACCTGCTCGTCGACCAGGTCGAGTTCGCCGACGTGCTGGTGCTGAACAAGGCCGACCTCGTCAACAAGCGCGAGCTCAAGGCCGTCGAGGGCGTGCTCAAGAAGCTCAACCCGGGCGCGACGCTGCTCCACTCGGAGCGGGGCCAGGTGCCCCTGCGTGAGATTCTCGACACCGGTCGGTTCGATCTCGAGAAGGCGCAGGCGGCGCCCGGCTGGCTCAAGGAGCTGCGCGGCGAACACGTGCCCGAGACCGAGGAGTACGGCATCTCGTCGTTCGTCTTCCGGGCCCGCCGGCCGTTCCACCCGGCGCGGCTCTGGAAGCACGTGCACGGGAGCTGGAAGGGCATTCTGCGCAGCAAGGGCTTCTTCTGGCTCGCCACCCGCAACGACGTCACCGGTGTGTGGGCCCAGGCGGGCGGTGCGACCAGCCTCGAGCCGAGCGGCATGTGGTGGGCCGCGGTGCCGAAGCGCGACTGGCCGAAGGACCGCGAGCTGCGGAAGATGGTCGAGGCCGACTGGCACCCCACGTTCGGTGACCGGAAGCAGGAAATCGTCTTCATCACCCGCGGGCGCGACCACGCGGCGCTCACCCGGCAGCTCGAGAAGTGCCTGCTCACCGACGCCGAGCTGAAGAAGGGCCCCGCGGCCTGGGCGGCCCTGGACGATCCGTTCCCGAAGTGGGTCATCATGCAGTCCGAGACGTCGGAGGCCGCGTGACGCCCGCCGTCGACGTGTCCGCCCGGTCGTCCGTCGTGCCTCCGCTGGTGTGGCCAGCGCACGCGCGGCGCACCGATGCAGTCGACGACCTCGTCGACATCTACGAACCCGCGCTCAACCTGGTGACGGCGCCGCTCGACGCCGACGCCTCCGTTCTCGAGGCGTTGACCCGGGCCGCGAACGAGGTGCCGTGCTTCGAGTTCGTGAAGGAGACGTCTGGCGCCGGGGAGGCGCTCGAGTACGCGCTGCCCTGGTTCGAGGGCCACGCTGGAGGCCGCGCCTGGCTCGGGCTCGCTCAGCCCCTCGTCAGGCTCTTCGCCGATCTCTTCGAGGCCGAGCGGCTCGGGGTGCGGCTCACGTCGTCGGACAAGCCGATGTGCCCACGCTTTCACGTCGACGACGTGGTGTGCCGTCTGGTCGTGACGCTGGTGGGCCGCGGCAGCGAGTTTCTCGGCGAGCCCGACGTGCGGCGCAAGCTGCTCGGCGCGAAGGAATCGCCCGTCGAGCGCGAGGGCGCGACCATTCACCAGCTCGCGCCGCTCGAGGTGGGCCTGTTCAAGGGCGAGGCGTGGCCGGACAACAAGGGCCGCGGCATCGTGCACCGCAGCCCGGCTGGCTCCGACCGCCGCCTCGTGATGACCGTCGACCTGCTCTGATCAGAGCTTGTTCTTCTCTTCGAAGACCACGTGCTTGCGCGCGACGGGGTCGTACTTCTTCATCTTGAGCTTCTCCTGCTGCGACCGGCGGTTCTTGGTGGTCGTGTAGTAGTAGCCGGTGCCCGCGGTGGACACGAGGTAGATGATGGTGCGGTTGCCCTTCGGCATGTCGGACTCCTGGGTTGGGGTTCAGCGTCCGGGGACACGCAGCGTGTCCACGGTGAAGACGAGTCGAGGAGCGCCCTGCACGGCGGGGGAGCGGTGCACGGTGCCGAAGCGGCCATTGCCGGGAAAGGCGCTGCCCTTCATGAGCGCGACGTCGAAACGCTCGAGGTGCTCGACGCTCCCTCCGGCGCGGGTCGGCGCGTGCATGGCGTCGCAGGTGCGCAGGTGCTCGCGGTCGACCGACGACTCGGCGATCCACTCGGTGCCGGCGCCGGCATAGGTGCACAGCAGGCGCACCCCGACGTTGTCGACGTGGAAGCGGGGGCACTTGCGCCCATCGATGGACGACAGCTGCACCCGCAGTGGCTCGTCACCCACCACCTGCACGTAGCGGGCGAGCACCTCCGAAAGATCGGCCACCCAGGCGTCTCGCGGCGCTCCGGCGGGCAACGCCTTCACGAGCGGCTCGAAGTCGAAGGCCGCTCCACGCACGCCACGAACGTCGGCCTCGAGCTGGTGTTCGCTCGCCATCACGTCGAGCCAGGCCGAGAGCTCGGGCGACACGCTCCGTCGCCAGATGCACAGGTCGACGGTGGCCCGGTTGATGGCCGAGAGCTTGCGGGCCTCGGTGACGACCCGGTGGCGATCCTTCGGCGCACGACGCGCCGCAGGCTGAGCGCTGAGATCGAGCATGCAGCGCGATGGCTATCGCCATTGCGGTCGTTTTGCAATACAGTGGCGAAAGCATGGCCACGCTCCCTCCACGCGACGTGCAGCGCCTCGAGCGGCTGTTCGACCAGCAGATGTGGGCCTTTGGCCGCGACGCGACCCGTGTCGAAGGAAACCTGCTCGCGTTGCGGGGCTTCTCGCGCACGCCCCCGCCGCCGGGCCGAGACGTGTCGGGGACCTATCGGCTCCGTGAAGACGGCCTCGAACTCGAGCTGTCGTCGCTCGGGGTGCGCGCGCGGTCGGCAGGGGGCGAGGTCTTCCTCGATCGTGATCCGATGATGCGCCAGGTCCCGCGCGTCGACGGCGCTGCGCTCGCGGCCTTGATGCGCTGGGTCGCCGACTACGAGGCGTGGGTGCAGCGGACGGCCGGGGCCGACTGGCGAGGCGCAGCGTTGGGGCAGCGGTCGCGCCCGCCGGCTTTCGACGCCGCCTCGATGCCTCACCTGTGGCGCGAGCTGGCGGCGCGGGTCGACGAGGGCTCGAGCGGCTGAGTGACTCTCCGGCTTCCACTCCCAGGTGCAGGGTGGCCCAGGTGGGTCGCCCGATGAGCCGGGGGGTCACTCAGGCGCTCGAGCTGGTACACCTGCGCGTATGGCCGACCCGCTCTACCTCGACTTCAACGCCACCACGCCGCTGCTGCCCGAAGTCGTCGACGCGATGCTGCCGTTCCTCCGGGAGCACTTCGGCAACCCCTCGAGCGGGCACGTCTACGGCCAACGCGCGAAGGCGGCGGTAGCGAACGCGCGGGCGCAGGTCGCGGCCCTCATCGGCTGTACGCCCGCAGAGGTGCTGTTCACCTCGGGCGGCACCGAAGCGAACAACCTGGCGCTCGTCGGCCTGTGGCATGCGCGGCGTTTTCGAGGTGTGGTGACGAGCGTCGTCGAGCACCCGGCGACGTCGGCGCCGGTGCATCGGCTGGAGCGGGAAGGGGCCCTCGTCGTTCGGCTCCCGGTCGATGGCCGCGGCGTCGCGGTGCTCCCTGCGTCCGTCGACGGCCCGATGCTCGCCAGCCTCATGCACGCCAACAACGAGACGGGCGTGTTGCAGCCGGTTCAGGACCTGGCGCGCCTCGTCCACGCAGCCGGTGGACTCGTGCACACGGACGCGTCGCAGACCGTGGGCAAGCTCGTCGTCGACGTGCGCGCGCTCGAGGTCGACGCGCTCACCGTCTGCGCCCACAAGCTCTACGCCCCCAAGGGAGTCGGAGCGCTCTACCTCCGCGATGGCGTCGTGACGACCCCTGTGCTGTTGGGGGCCAGTCACGAGCGCGGCCTTCGTCCGGGCACCGAGAACGTCGCCTCCATCGTCGGGCTCGGTGCGGCCTGCGAGGTGGCGCGGCGAACGCTCGAGACGGAAGCGGCCCGGGTGACAACCCTGCGCGACTCGCTCGAGGCAGCACTCGCCGCGCGGGTGCCGGGCCTGGTCGTCAACGGAGCAGGCGCGCCGCGGCTTCCGAATACGCTGTCGGTTCGGTTCCCTCGCGCGAGCGGGAGCGACGTGCTCGCGAACGCACCCGGCCTCGCGGCCAGCACCGGCAGCGCCTGCCATGACGGCCACGAGACCGCATCGGGCGTCATCCTCGCCATGGGCGTTCCGCCGTCCGAGGCCGCCGGCACCGTGCGGCTCAGCCTCGGGCGCAGCACCACTCCAACCGACGTGGCGTTCGCTGCCGAGCACCTCGCCGAGGCCTGGCGACGCGCGAGCGCTCTCCGGTAGCCACGGCCCCAACCTGGCTGCGGCCGTCCGACGACTGCGCCGGGGCGCCACGGTGGCGTCTGCGCGAAGAACCCGGGCGAGGCCACGGGTGGCTGCGTCCCCTCGAGGTTCCAAACTGCCCCACCCAATGAGTCCTCGCTCCTTCGCCAGGGCGGCTCCCTCGAGGAAGGTGTTCGGGGAGAGCCCCGACGAGCCCGGCGGCACCAACGTCTCACGCACCTGGTGAGGCCACTTCACGAACCCGCGCCCGCCGAGGTGGGTGGCCGCGGGCCGTGGTGCCGCGCGGCGGCTTCCCCGTGGTGGTGCTGAAGGACGCCGAGACGGCCGAGTCGTTCGCCGACGCGTGGTCGCGACTGCTGAAGGCAGGTGCTTCGTCGAGGGCGCTCAGGGACGGTAACGCACGATGGTCCCCGAGAAGCCGACCGCCCAGACGTTGCGCGCGTCGGCGCCGTGCACGTCACGGAGGAAGCGGGTGGTCGGGCTGGAGACCCGACGGGCCGTCACGCCGCTGAATCGATGCAGCTCGCCGTCGGGCCCGGCGCTCCACACCTCGGCCGAAGACGCGCCCCACATGCCCATCACCGTGATGTCCTGCAGGCCGGCCAGCGTGCGCCACGTCGTGCCGTCCCAGGTCGCGAAGGCGCCGTTGCCACCAGCCACCCACGTCAGGTTCGTTCCCAGCGAGAGCGCGCTGGTGAGGCCGTTCGCCATGCCGCTCGGCACCTCGCGCCACGTCGCGCCGTCGAACTCGAGGATGAGGCCCGACGAGCCCACCGCCCACACCCGCGTCGGCGAGCCGGTCAGGTCGGCGATGTGCTTCGTCGTGGGGCTCGGGAGGGATGCCAGCGCCGTGCCGTTCCAGAAGCGCAGCGTGCCGTCCCACCCTGCGAACCACACCTCGGAGGCGCTGCGGCCCCAGATGGCGTCGACGCGCTTGAGGTTGCGCGCCACCACCTGCCACGTGCTGCCGTCGAAGCGGGCGATGACGCCGTTGTTCGCCGCCGGGTCACCCGAGCCTCCGCTCACCCAGACGTCGTCGGCCGCGCGCGCCCAGACGGCGTGCAGGTCGTCAGCGAAGCCGGCCGTCACCGCGCGCCACGCGGTGCCATCGAAGTGAAGCACGGTGCCCACGTCACCCACCGCCCACACGTCGGTCGGCGTGCGCGCCCAGACCGAGCGAAGGTGCTGCGTCGTGACGGGCATGCCCGAGGCGGTGAGGCCATCGAGGCACCACCCGTCGGGAGGGCAGGGGGTCATCGATGCGCCCGCGTCGGCGGTTGGTGTCACCACCACGCCCGCATCGACTCGAGGCGTGACGCCCGCGTCGGCCGGTGCCCCGGCGTCGTTCGGCGAGCTGGCCGTGGTGGGCGTCGCGCGGCAGCTCCGCTCGGCGCACGTCGAGCCCTCACCGCACGCACGGCACGCTTCGCCGGGCGCGCCACAGGCGTCGTCGTCTTCGCCCGTGAGGCAGGTGCCCGTGGCGTCGCAGCAGCCGGGGCACAGCCGCGCGCACTCCTGCGAGCGGACGACGACCGCCCGGGTCTGACACCCTGCGAAGAACACTCCGAACACCAGAAGCCACGTGCGCATGGCCTGAAGGAGCCAGGAAGGCTGCCCAGGTCGCACGAAATCGCCAACCGGCCGGATCGAGACTGGTTTTGTGAGAAGCTGGGCGCGCGTGAAGAACGACGTGAAGGCCGCCGCAGCCCTCTGGGCGAAGGCGCGCGGGGCCGGGAGCGCAGCGTGGGGCGAGGCGCTGGTGGCGGCCTTTCGGCAGGGCTGCGCGGCGTGGCCGGCCGTGGACCTGCCGCTCGAGACCTTCGTCGCCCACGTCGCGCAGGTCTCACCCTCTGCGCTCGAACCCGCCGACCTCGACGCGGCCTCGGGTGAAGGCCTCTACCTCTGCGCGGCGTGCGTGTCGGGTGACCGCCGGGCGCACGGCCTCTTCGAGTCGGTCTTTCTGCAGCCGCTCGTCCGGGTCATCGGCAAGCTCGAGGGGGGGCGCGAGCTCGCGGCCGACGTGCTGCAGGACGTGCGGGCCCAGTTCTTCTCGCCGCGCCACGGTGTGCCCTCGGCGTTCCTGGCCTACTCGGGGCGCGGCGCGCTGGCGGTGTGGCTCAAGGTGCTGGCGGTGCGCGCGGCCCAGAAGCACCGGCGCGGCGCGGCCCGCAACGCCGAGGTGCCCGACGAGGGGTTGTCGACGCTGCCTGCCTCTGACGCCGACCCCGAGCTGCGCTTCCTCAAGCTGCAGCACCGCCAACACTTCAAGGCCGTCTTCTCCGAGGCGCTCACGTCGCTCGAGTCCCGCGAGCGCAGCGTGCTGCGCATGAGCCTCGTCGAGGGCCTGTCCATCGACGACATCGGGAGGGTGTACGACGTGCATCGCGCCACCGCGGCCCGGTGGCTGTCGAGCGCACGCGAGCGCCTGGTGCGCGACACGAGGGCCCGGCTGGCCGCGCGGCTCCAGGTGAGCGAGGCCGAGCTCGACGAGGTGATGGGGGCGGTGCAGAGCCACCTGTCCATCAGCCTCGGCGCGGGCCTCGCCTCGAAGGGGCCCTCACGGCGTTGACGTCGAGGGGGCGTCGAAGGGCGCGTAGAGCTCGTCGACGACCTGGAGCTGCGCCTTCATCGACGTGATGGTGCTGGCCGCTTCCTGCCCGACGTCGCCGCCCCGGAGCTGCAGGAGCAGGGCGCGCACGACGTCGGGGTGGGGCTCGCCGCGCACCCGTCGCGACACGTCGACGGCCGCGGCGCGACGTGTCGGAGCGGCGCCGGGTGGCAGCGCGAGGGCCAGCGCGGCGATGACGCCTGGGCCTTCTCCGATGGAGGCGTCGCCGCTCGTCGCCTCGAGCACCGCCTTGGCCACGGCCTCGGCACCGGGGCGGCTGGCCAGGGCGAGCGTGAGGGCGAGGTGCGCCCGCGACTCGAGGGTCTCGCGGTGCGTGGCGCCGACGCTCGTCTCGCCGATACGGACGGCCCGCTCGAGCGCCGTCACCGCCTCGTCGACGCGGCCCATCGCGCGGAGCCGCTCTCCCAGGGCCCGGCTGGCGAGGGCGGTGTACCGGTGCTCGGCTCCGAACACGGACTCGACGAGCTCAAGGCCCTGGCGGGTCGAGGCGAGCCCCTCGGCCAGCGCGCCACGTTGTTCGAGCGCGAGCCCCAGCGCCACCAACCCGGTGGCCGCCGTCATCGGGCTCACGTCCTTCCGGCTCCGGAGCGCGTCGAGGGCGTCGGTGAGGACGGCCTTCGCGTCGGCGCCCAGCCCTGCGCGCCCCAGGGCGTCTCCCATCGTGACGCGCGCGTGGAGCGTGAGCGGGTGCGTGGCGCCGAGCAGGTCGTTTCGGGCGGTGGCGGCGGCGCGGGCTTCTTCGAGGGCGCGTCGGTGCCGGCCGTGCTGGAGCAGCACCTGGGCGCGAAGGTGGCGCACGTCGGCCGTGGCGAGCGGGTCGCGCTCCTGGGTGAAGGCGAGGGCGCGGTCGCTCACGTCGAGCGCACGCGCGAGGTCGCCCTGGGCCACGCGCAGCATCGTCGTCGCCACGTCGACTTCGGCGCGGAGCCGCGGTCGCGGCAGCTGCTCGAGCGCCGCTTCGGCCCGACGGACCCACGGCTCGGCCTCGTCGGGACGCATCGACTGCGTCCCCACCACCAGGATGTGCTGCACCGAGATGCGGGCGATGGCCTCGAAGTGCCGGCCGGCCTCGGCGGCGAGGAGCGCCTCGTTCAACTCGTGCTCGGCCTCCTTGAACGCGCCCCGTGCACGCAGGGCCTGGGCCTTCGCCAGGCGGGCCTCGGCCTCGACGGGACGCCAGCCGGTCGCCGTCGCGAGCTCGAGCGCGCGCTCTGCCGTCGCCCGGGCGTCATCGGAGCGCCCCGCGAGCCGAAGGGCATCGGCCGTCAGCACCTCGAGGCGCGCGGCACGAATTCGTTCTTCGCCGTCCACGCCGGCGGGCCGGGGAACGATGGTGAGCAGCTCGCCCTCGAGGCACGGCTGCGCGTCGTCGAGCCGGTTCACCAGGGCCAGGGCCGCGCGCGCGTCGGTCTGCGGCAGCGCGAGGACCCGGGCCGTCAGCTCGAGGTGCTCGGCTCGTTGCTGCAGGCAGGTGCGCACGTCTCGGTCGCGCTCGTCGTTCGAGGCGCAGCGGGCGCTCCAGGCTGCGCCGAGTTCGGTCACCTGCCGTTCGAGTCGAGCCACGAGGGGCGCCGCGCGGGCAGGCTCGAGGCGTGCACCGAGCGAGGCGGTGAGCTCGGGCCCGGCAGCGCGGCGGAGCCGCTCGTCGAACCCGGCGCACCGCGCGCGCATCGTGTGCTGACGCCACAGCCCGGCCACCAGCGCGCCGACGAGCAGCGCTCCGATGGCGAGCAACCATCGACGTCGGCGCTCGCGGGGAGGTGCGAGGGCGAGCAGCAACGCGTCCATCGACTCGAAGCGCTGCGCAGGGTCGAAGGCGAGGCCCCGGCGCAGCGCGCGGCGGACCGGCGGCGTCAGGCGCCCGGCCTCGGCTGGCCAGGCGCCCGAAGTGATGGCGTCGAGGAGCTCGCTGCGCGTCGTGGCCTCGAAGGGCCGGCGTCCGGTGAGGGCCTCGAAGAGGGCGACGCAGAACGAGAACTGGTCTGCGCGGGCGTCGACGGGCGTCCCCGCGAGCTGCTCGGGCGCCATGTAGGCCGGCGTGCCGATGGCCGCCGAGGCCCGTGAGACCATCGAGGCGTCGTGCGCCACGCCGCCCAGCGCCGCGACCTCGAGCGCGCGCGACCACGCGAGCCCGAAGTCCGAGACGAGCGCCTGACCGCTGGCGTCGACCAGCACGTTGTCGGGCTTGAAGTCGCGATGCACCACGCCGGCCCGGTGCGCGGCGGCGAGGCCCCGGCCTGCGTCGAGGAACACCCGCAGCACGTCTTCGGCTGCACGAGGCTGCTGCTCGAGCCACTCGCGCACGGTGACGCCCTCGACGAGCGCCATGGCGATGAACACCCGGTCGTGCTCGACGACGACGTCGTGCACGGTGACGACGTTCGGGTGGCGGACGCGCGCCATGAGCTGCGCTTCGCGAACGAGCCGCAGCCGCGCCGCTTCGGCCTCGGCCGGTACGTCAGGGCGCAGGAGCTTCAGCGCGACCTGTCGATCGAGCTGCGGGTCGTACGCCGCGACCACCACGCCCATGCCTCCAGCGCCGCGCGTGCCGGTCACCCGGTACCGGCCGAGCTGTGTCCCGGGAAGGGGCACGTCCCACGGGAGCTCGGCGCTGGTCCCAGGAGACGCCTGGCTCGAGCGGACGAGGGTGATGAGCAGCTCGCGACAGGCAGCGCACTCGTCGACGTGGCGCCGAACCAGCTCGGTGTCGCCGGGCGGCAAGCGGCCCTCGGCGTAGCGGGCGAGCGTCTCGGGGTCCGGGCACGGCGTCGGCACGCGGCTCCCTTACTCCACTCACGAGTCGGCGCGCCCCTCGGCTAAGGGGGCCGCGCATGTGGACCTTCGTCGTCGCCCTCTCGGTCGTCGCCCAGGTGAACCTCGCCGATGGTGGCGTCGACGAGCCAGCGCCGCTCGATGGAGGCCCGCAGTCGACGCAGGCAGAAGACAAGCGGCTCGAAGCGGCGAACGCCGCGGCGCTCGTGGGTGGGGCGGTGACCGCCGCCGACGCGTACGACCTGTCGGGCTACGTCGAGGCGTTCTACCAGTGGAACTTCAACGACCCGTCGAACGGCATCACCGCGTGGCGCGGCTTCGACAACCGGCACAACACGTTCACGGTCGGCAATGCCGTCGTCGACCTGCAGTGGGACTACGAGAACGTCGTGGGCCGGGTCGCCCTGCAGGTCGGTCACACACCGTCGAGCTACTACCTGGCCGAGCCCGGCCTCTCGGGCGCCGCGGGCGTCAACGCGAGCAACGTCGAGCTGTGGAAGTACGTGCAGCAGGGCTTCGTCGGCTACCGCTTCCCGGTGGGGCGCGGGCTGTTGGTGCAGGCCGGGCTGTTTCTCTCACCGATTGGTCCCGAGGGCATCGCGGTGCGCGACAACTGGAACTGGTCGCGCTCCACGCTGTTCTTCGCGTTGCCATACTACCACACCGGCCTTCGCGCCTCGGCGTCGCTGACCGAGCGCTGGGCCGTCACGCTGGCGGCGTACAACGGGTGGAACAGCGTGGTGGACAACAACGGGGAGAAGTCCTTCTCGGTGCAGGCGACGTGGGCGGTGCCCGAGAAGCTCGCGCTGTCGTTCCTCTACTTCGGAGGCGTCGAGCGGCCTCGTGGTGCCGTCGAAGGCCGAGCGTGGCGGCATCTCGGCGATGCGCACGTGACGTGGTTCGTGACGAAGGCGGTGGCGCTGCTCGGGCACGTGAGCGGAGGCTTCGAAGCGAATGCGCTTGGGCTCGCCGCGTGGGCGGGCGCGTCGCTGTCGGCCCGGCTCGAGGTGCGGAAGTGGCTGTTCCTCGCGGTGCGAGGCGATGCGCTGCATGAGCGGGTGCCCTCGGGCGGCAGCCCCATCTTCTTCGGTCTGCCCTTCGTTGGTTCAGGCACGGCGACGGTCGACGTACGGCCTCACCCCCGCGTCTCGTTTCGCCTCGAGTACCGACGCGACCAGGCCTCGACGCCCATCTACTTCCGCGGGCAGGTCGACGGAGATGGGCAGGCCACGCCGTGGGTCCCCTCGCGCGCCGCACAAGACACGCTCACGCTCGGCGCTACGACGTGGTTCTGAAGGACAGGGCGCCCTGTTCGGGGAGGATGATGTCGTCGCACCCACGGTCCGCTCGAGGCTGACGCGCGCGCTGGCTGCTCAGTGCACCGTCACGACGAGCGTTCACGCGAAGGTGGTGCGCGTGCCGGGGTCTTCGCTCAGCGGGACGCCTGTCAGGGCTCGTGGCCGGGGACCGCCATCACCGAGGTCGTCGGTACCTCGACCCCTGCATCGACCGGTTGGGTGGGGGCGCTCGGTGGCGCCACTGGCTGACTCGTCGCGGTCTCGGCGGAGGCCGGCGTGGTCGTCGCGCCGTCTCGCGCCGACGGCTCGGTCGTCGGTGGCCTGGTCGTCGCAGGGGCATTCGCGGCAGGCTCGTTCGTCGACGCTTCGGTCGCCGTTCCTGCAGTCGACGATGGGGCAGCGGTCGCCGTGCCGCCAGTCGATGATGGCTCGCTCATCGACGGCTTCAGGGGGGCGGCCGTCGACGCGGTGGAGGCACCCGCGGCGGGAATCTCGAGCGACGGGCCCGAAGCGAGCGCCGAAGGAGGCAGCCGGCGCGGAGGCACGACGGTCGGCGGCGGGACCGGACAGCTGGTGCACGGCTTGCGCAGCGGCACCTTCAGCACGCGCCCCACGCGCAGCAGGTTCGACGACAGCCCGCTCGCCTTCTTGATGGCGGTGACGCTCGACCCGTAGCGCGTCGCGATGCCGCCGAGCGTGTCGCCCTTGCGAATGCGATGGAGCGCGAGGTTCTGCTCCGGCCGCTCGGCGAGCAACGGCGCCACGCGACGGCCGAGCTCCTGGGCCCGGCCGTTGAAGAAGCGCACGTGGAAGTGGTCGCGGTGCCGGCGCGCGTGCTGGAGAATCGAGCTGCGCCCCGAGTGGAAGAGCGAGTCGAGCCACGCAGGGTCTTCCCCTGCGCGCTTCGCGTGCTCGTACAGCACCTTCTGAATGCGCTGGTCGACGAGGATGAACTGCACGTCTCCGTGCAGCACCAACGCCTTCACCAACGCCCAGTTCTTCTCGACGTCGATGACGCGCTCGCGCTCACGGACCCGAATCGTCTGGCCGCCCGGGTAGTAGAAGCCGAGGTCGACGTCGCGGCCGTTCTGGTGCGTCTTGTGCGGGCGCAGGTAACCGCCCTCGGGAGCGCTGATTTGATTCACCCGCAGCGGCGGCGCGTCGGGGTGCCACGCCTTCACCTGTCGAATGGCGGCGACGACGAAGTCGACCGTCTCCTGCGTGCCGTAGGTGGCCTCGGGTGACACCACCGTCCACGCGTCGCCACGCGGAAACGCCACGCCGTTGATGAGCCGACCTTGCTCCACGAAGCCCATCGAGATGCTGCCGAGTGTGGCCGGATCCTTCTTCCAGGCCTCTGCGAGCGCTTCGTCCGAGAGATCGGTCGAGTAGAGCAGGCCTCCGTCCGAGGGCCCCGTGGCGACATCCCCTGGTTCCTCGGTCGCGAGCGCGCCTTCGTCTTCTCCGGGCTCGTCACCACCGGTCGCCTCGGTGTCGACGTCGTCGAACGCGAGGCCGGCATCGATGAGTGGCGGCTCCGCTCCGGCGTCGACCTGAACGATGAGAGGAGCAGCTCCCGCATCGAGTGGCTCGCCGACCGCGTCAGGTGTCGGCGCGGGGCCTCGTGGAGCGACCGACCGCGGCACCGACGCGCACCCGAACAGCAGAACGACGGCGAAGACGCGCATGGTGAGGGGGCTCTGCATCGGGCGTGCGCGCCTGTAGCAGCCGAGCGATCGACCGGGCAACGGCAGTGAAGCCGTCGCTGTGCTCGAGTCCGGCGTGATGGCCTGGTTCGAAGACCTCGCGCCGTGCACGTACTTCGGCACCACGGGCCCGGTGGCCGTGGGGTGGCTCGAACGTGGACACACCTTCACGACGGGCGAGGTGCCAGACGCGTGCTCGAGCGGCTGGTGCTGTTCCGGCAACACCCGTTCCCCGTGCTGGTCATGGGGGTTCACAGGTGTACGTGGTGCGAGCCCGGCGTCGAGAAGCCGGGCCGAATGCGGAAGCGATCGCGTTTCGACTTCGGGAATCACGGCTGCGACAACCTGTTCATTCCCGGGCCGGATGGGCGGGACTTCATCGCTCCCGAGCTCATCCTGCACGTCATCATCGCGCACCAGGACGCCCCACCATCGGAGTTCCTCGACGCGGTGATGCATGGACCCGACCCGGGGAGCTCCGACTTCCTCGCCCGCCTGGAGCGCCACGCCCCAACGCGTTGAAGGCGCGACTCAGCGGCGCGCGCGAGATTTTCTCGGCTGCTTCGTCACCTTCGACACCACCTGCACCTCGACGATGCGTGCGCCGTCAGCTTCCGGTGGCCCGATGGTGGCTACCAGCTCGCGGAACGCCGCGTCGAGCCGCCGCGAGAAACCACCCAGCCGCGTCTGCACCTGCCCGGGCATGTCTTCGGTGTACGCGAGGTACCAGCGCAGCTCGCCCAGCGCCTCGTAGAAGCGGTTGACGGCCTTCTGTTCGACGGGCTCGAGCACGCTCAGCTCGGTGAAGGTGATGGTGTCGAACCACGTGTCGAGGACCGACAGCATCGGCTCGCGGTCGCGGTGCCGCGAGAACAGGCCCACCATCGAGTCCTGCCGGGCGGCGTAGCGCGCCATCACGTTGCTCGCGTCGAGGGCCAGCAGGTGGCGAACGCGCGGCGCTGGGTCGAGTCGGGCGCGTCCAGCGGCCATGTGTCAGCGCACCCACGCCCGTGCGTTGCGGAACAGCCGCAGCCATGGGCTGTCGTCGCCCCAGGCGCGCGGGCGCCACGAGAGGTTGGCCGAGCGGAGCACTCGCTCCGGGTGCGGCATCATCACCGTCGCGCGGCCGTCGGCGCTCGTCACCGCGGTGATGCCGGCGTGCGAGCCGTTGGGGTTGAGGGGGAACCGCTCGGTGGCCTTGCCGGCCGGGTCGACGAAGCGGGCCGCGACGAAGCCGCTCGCGCTCAGCTTCTGGACGTCGGCGCTCTCGACGCGCCCTTCGCCGTGCGACACTGCGATGGGCGCCACCGTGCCCTCCATGCCGGCGAAGAAGAGTGACGGCGACGGCTCGATGCGGACGAGCGACAGGCGGGCCTCGAACTGCTCCGAGCGGTTGCGGCCGAAGCGCGGCCAGTGCGCCGCGCCCGGAATCAGGTCCTTCAGCTGCGAGAGCATCTGGCAGCCGTTGCAGACGCCGAGGCTGAAGGTGTCTTTGCGGTGGAAGAACGCTCGGAACTCGTCGCGCACCTTCTCGTGGAACAGCACCGAGCGCGCCCAGCCGACCCCCGCGCCGAGCACGTCGCCGTACGAGAAGCCGCCGCAGGCCGCCAGGCCCACCACGTCCTTCAGCGAGAAGCGGCCCTCGAGCAGGTCGCTCATGTGCACGTCGAGCGCGTCGAAGCCCGCCTTCGTGAAGGCCCAGGCCATCTCGGCGTGCCCGTTGACGCCTTGCTCGCGGAGAATGGCCACCTTCGGGCGACGCGAGACGAAGGGTGCGCTCACGTCGTGCGAGGGGTCGAAGGTGAGCTTCGCGGTGAGGCCCTGGAACGACTCGTCCGAGCGCAGCGCGTGCTCCTCGTCGGCGCAGCCCGCGTCGTCGCGCAGCCGCTGCATTCGCCAGCTGGTGTCCGACCAGGTGGCGTGCAGGTCGTGGCGGTCGTCTTCGAAGAGCAGGTGTCCATCGCGGGTGATGCGCAGCGCGTCGGTGTCGACACAGCGCCCCACGACGTGGGCGGTGGCGCCGTGCGCGGCGTAGGCGGTGACGACCCGCTCGACGTCGTTGGAGCGCACCTGCACGACGGCGCCCAGCTCTTCAGCGAAGAGCAGCTCGAGCGCGTGGCCCTTCAGCGGTGTCACGTCGACGTCGAGCCCGCCACCCGATGCGAGCAGCATCTCGGTGAGGGTGACGAAGAGGCCTCCGTCGGACACGTCGTGGTACGCGAGCAGCACGCCGGCGGCGTTGAGCGCCTGGGTGGTGTCGAAGACATGCGCGAGGGCCGGTGCCGAGTCGACGTCGGGCGCGGTGTGGCCCACGGCGTTGAACACCTGAGCCAGAGCGCTCCCGCCCAGGCGGCGCTTTCCACCTGAGACGTCGACGAAGACGAGGCGCGTGTCGGGCACGTCGAGGCGCAGCTCGGGGGTCAGCACCTTCCGCACGTCGGTGACGGGGCTAAAGGCACTGACGACGAGGGACAGCGGGGCGACGACGGTGTGCGCGGTCCCGCCCTCGGTCCACTGGGTGCGCATCGACATCGAGTCCTTGCCGACGGGAATGGCGAGGCCGAGGGCTGGCGCGAGCTCGGCGCCGACAGCCTGGACTGCGGCGTAGAGGCGGGCGTCTTCTCCGGGCCAGCCGGCCGCCGCCATCCAGTTCGCGGACAGCTTGATGTCACCCCGTCGGCGAACGGGCGCGGCGGCGAGGTTCATGAGCGCTTCGCCCAGCGCCAACCGCGCCGAGGCCGCCGCGTCGACGCAGGCCACAGGGGAGCGCTCGCCCATCGCCATCGCCTCGCCGGTGAAGACGTCGTAGCTCGTCATCGTCACGCCGACGTCGGCGACGGGCACCTGGAAGCGGCCCACGAGCTGATCTCGCGCGACGAGGCCGGTCACCGAGCGGTCGCCGATGGTGACGAGGAACGACTTGTCGGCCACCGAGGGGAGCAGCAGCACGCGGTGCACCGCCTCGTCGAGCGTCAGCCCGTCGAGCCCCACCGGCGCCTGCGGGACGTCGACCCGGGTGACGTCGCGGCGCATCTTCGGCGGTTTGCCGAGGATGACCTCGAGCGGCACCTCGATGGGCATCTCGCCGAGCAGCGCGTCGGTGACCACCAGCTGGCCGTCGTCGGTCGCGTGGCCGAGCACGGCGAATGGAGCCCGCTCCCGCCGGCACAGCGCCTCGAACTGCGCCAGGCGCTCCGGCGTGACGGCCAGCACGTACCGCTCCTGGGACTCGTTGCACCACAGCTCGAGCGGCGACATGCCCGGCTCGTCGGTCGGCACCTTGCGCAGGTCGAAGCGCGCGCCGCGCCGGCTCTCGTGCACCAGCTCGGGCAGGGCGTTCGACAGCCCGCCGGCGCCGACGTCGTGGATCGAGACGATGGGAGACGCCTCACCCAGCGCGCAGCAGCGGTCGATGACCTCCTGACAGCGGCGCTGCATCTCGGCGTTGTCGCGTTGCACCGAGGCGAAGTCGAGGTCTTCACTCGAGCTGCCCGAGGCGACCGACGACGCCGCGCCGCCGCCGAGGCCGATGAGCATGGCCGGGCCGCCGAGCACGATGAGCGCGGCGCCGGGCGGAATCTCGCCCTTCTGCACCAGCTGCGGGCGCACGTGGCCGAAGCCGCCGGCCACCATGATGGGCTTGTGAAACCCGCGCAGCTCGGTGGCGCCTCCGGGGCCGGCGATCGCCTGCTCGAAGGTGCGGAAGGTGCCGGTCAGGGCGGGACGGCCGAACTCGTTGTTGAAGGCCGCGCCGCCGAGCGGGCCGTCGAGCATGATGTCGAGCGCGCTGGCGATGCGGCCGGGCTTGCCGTGGTCGTGCTCCCAGGAGCGCACCGCACCGGGGATCTTGAGGTTCGACACCGCAAAGCCCACGAGCCCGGCCTTGGGCTTCGAGCCGCGGCCAGTCGCGCCCTCGTCACGAATCTCTCCGCCGGAGCCGGTCGAGGCGCCCGGGAAGGGAGAGACGGCCGTCGGGTGGTTGTGCGTCTCGACCTTCGCCAGAATCGGCATCGCCTCGACCTCGACGCGCCAGGTGTTCGAGACCGGGTCGGCGAAGAACCGACCCGCCGTGTGGCCTTCGATCACCGCGGCGTTGTCCTTGTAGGCGCTCAGGACGCCCGCCGGAGACGCCGCGGTGGAGCGCTTGATGAGCTTGAAGAGCGAGTCCTGCTGCGCGGCGCCGTCGATGACGAAGTCGGCGTTGAAGATCTTGTGCCGGCAGTGCTCGCTGTTCGCCTGGATCTCGTCTTCGGCCAGCGCGAGGCCGAGGCGGCGGTTGGCGTCGACGAGCGCGGCGCGGCCTTCGGTCAGGAGCGGCACCCGTGCGAGCCGGCGGGGCGCGTGCGTCTCGAACAGCGCGCGGGCGTCGTCGAGCGAGCCGAGCACCGACTCGGTCATGCGATCGTGGATGGTGCCCGAGAGCCGCCAGAGGACACCGCGCTCGACGCGTCGCACGAACGAGAGCCCGCACGTCTGGGTGATGTCCGTCGCCTTCGACGACCACGGCGAGCGGGTGCCGAGGCGGGGCACGACGAGGCGAAAGTGGCTCCCGGTGGCGGGAGGGCCGAGCGTGGCGGCGAGCAGCTGGGTGAGGCGCTCGAGGTCGGCGGCGCTCGGCCGCGCGCCCACGTCGACGAAGAAGACCGTCAGCGCGGTGGCGTCGAGGCCCGGGTTCGACTGGCGGAGCTGGGCCACCCGGCGCGCGAGGCGGGCGGCGGTGAACGGCGACGGCCCATGCAGCGTGAGCATGCGGCGCTCATAGCGCGGCCCGGCTGAGCATGCGGCGATTCCCGCCGTGACGATCGGGTGGCACGCGCGGCCCGGTCCCGTCAGTCGGCCGACTCGCCGCGGCCCCAGCCCTCGAGCTTGCGGTACAGCGTCTTGCGCTCGATGCCCAGCGTGCGCGCCGCCTGGGCCTTGTTGCCGCCGAGCGCCTCGAGCACCTTGAGCACGTAGCGTCGCTCGAGCTCCTCGAGGGTGACGAAGTCGCTCGGGTCTTCCGCGGCCACCACCACCCGCGTCGACCGGTGCGTCAGCACGCGCTCGGGCAGGTCATCGACGCCGAGCTCGTCGTAGCGGGTCAGCGCCACCGCGCGCTCGATGCAGTTCGACAGCTCGCGCACGTTGCCCGGCCAGTCGTAGGCGAGCAGCTTCTCGGCGGCTCGCGGAGACAGGCGCAGCACGGCCTTGCCCGCGCGGCGGGCGAACTCGGCGAGGAAGCGCTGCGCGAGCGGCAGCACGTCGGCGCTCCGCTCGCGCAGGGGTGGGAGCTGCAGGCTCACCACGTTCAGCCGGAAGTACAGGTCTTCGCGAAACGCGCCCGCTTCGATGCGGGCCTCGAGATCGCGGTGCGTGGCCGCGATGATGCGCACGTCGACGGGGTGCTCGCTGCGCGCCCCCAGCGGCCGCACCGTGCGCTCCTGGAGCACCCGCAGGAGCTTCGGCTGGAGCCCCAGCGGCATGTCGCCGATCTCGTCGAGCAGCAGCGTGCCGCCGTGGGCCTCGGTGAAGAGGCCGGTGCGCGCCTCGCGGGCGTCGGTGAAGGCGCCGCGTGCGTGGCCGAACAGCTCGCTCTCGAGCAGCGCCTCGGGCATCGCGGCGCAGTTGACGGCGATGAAGGGCCCGCGCCGCCCGCTGCGCTCGTGAATGACGCGCGCCATCACCTCTTTCCCGGTGCCCGACTCACCGGTGACGAGCACCGAGGTCGGCGTCGTGGCCACGCGCGCCACCACGTCGAGCGTCGCCTGCATCGCGGCGCTCACCGCCACCACCCCATCGCCGCCGAGCCGCGCTCCCTGGCTGGCCTCGAGGCGCAGCCGCTTCACCTCGCGACGCAGAGCGTGGTGCTGCACCGCGCGCTCGAGGGCGATGACGATGGCGTCGAGGCGGGCGGGCTTCGAGAGGAAGTCATAGGCGCCGGCTCGAATGGCGGCGACGGCCGCCTCGAAGCTTCCGAAGCCGGTCAGCACCACCACCGGGGTGTCGGGGTGCCGCTCGGCGACGCGCTCGGCGAACTCGAGGCCTCCGAGGCCGGGCATGTTGATGTCGGTCAGCACCACGTCGACGGCCGTGGCCTCGAGCGTCGTGAGCGCCTCGTCCGCGCGTTGCGCCGTCGAGACGACGAAGCCGCGTTGACCCAGGCCGAGCGCGAGCGTCTCGGTCAGCTGCGGATCGTCATCGACGACGAGAACACGTGCACTCATGGGGTTCCCCCTGGCAGGCAGACGGTGAACGTCGCGCCCCGGCCGGGCGCGGAGTCGAGGGTGATGACGCCGCCGTGCTCTTCGACGATGCGCGCGGCGATGGGCAGGCCCAGCCCGGTGCCCTCGCCCGGCGGCCGGGTGGTGAAGAAGGGCTCGAAGATGGACCGCTGCAGCGCGGGCTCGATGCCGGGCCCATCGTCGGCGACGGCGATGAAGACCCAGGGGCCCGGGCCCGCGGCCGTCGCGGGTGGAATGGACAGGCGGCCACTCCCGAGGCGCACCCGGCCGCCGGGGTTGCAGGCGTGCAGGGCGTTGACGACGAGGTTGGTGACCGCCTGCTGCAGCAGCACGGGGTCTCCGCTGGTGGGCGCAGCCGCGAGGCCCGCCACGTCGAGGGTGACGGGTTTGCGCGCCGCGAGCGGGCGCAGCAGCTCGGCGATGGTGCGGCCGAGCGCGTCGAGGGCCACCGGCTCGGGCGCGAGTCTGCGCGGCCGGGCGAAGACGAGGAGCTGCTTGACGAGGCGCGCCACCTGCTCCGCCTGCCCGATGATGACGTGCGCCGAGTCCTTCACGCGGGCCTCGGCGAGGGGGTCGTCGACGATGAGGCCGGCGCGCGCCTCGATGACGTTGAGCGGGGTGCCCAGCTCGTGCGCGAGGCCCGAGGCGACGCGGCCCACGGTGGCGAGGCGGTCGGCGTGGCGCAGGTGCTCGAGCGCCGCCTCGCGCGCCGTGGTGGCCTGCTCGGTGGCCTGCTTCGCCTCGAGCAGGCGCACGCACATCGCGTTCATCTCTGCGGCGAGCTGCTCGAACTCGTCGCCGGTGCGGAGGGCGAGGTCTGGCGCCAGCTCGCCGCGGCCCACGGCGCGCGCCTTCGCCACCAGCGCCCGGGTGGGCCGCGCGACGAGCCAGAAGCCCAGCACGAAGGCGAAGGCCACCATGCCCAGCACCGTCAGCAAGGCGAGGCTGGCCACCCGCACGAGCACCTCGCGCACCCACGCGCCCTCGAAGTCACGCGACTCGGACACCTCGATGGCTCCCCGCGTGCCACCCTCGAGCCGAACGGGCACGACGGTGGCGCGGCGGCCCGCGACGGGCTCGAGGGTGACGAAGTCGCCCAGCCGGTCGAGGGTGTCGCACGGCACCAGCGGCGGTGGGTCGTCGCGGCCGACGCACACCCACCGCACACGCAGGTCGGTCTGCTGGTGCGTGCCCGGGCCCTCGACCAGCCGCTCGGCGGCGTCCAACCCGTCGCGGGCGAGAGCGACCTCGACGGCGTCGGCGAGGGTGGCGGCGACGAGGCGGTGCGTTCGGTCCATGTCGGTCTCGAACTGCCGCACCTCGTCGTCGTAGCGGGCCCAGGTGGCCAGCGCGATGGCCGCCACCACCACGGTGAGGAAGGCCAGCGTCAGGCGGGTGACGAGGCGCATGCGGCCCTCCCGTCGCTCGAGACGCTCCGGCGCTGTCGTGCGCACGCTTTCTTCACGTCGGGTTCCTCTCGTGTCACGCGCGCCGCGCGACGGTGCGCGGCGCCAGCACGGCCGGCCTCACCCGCTGACGGGCGCGGCGCGCTCGCCGACGACGGGCAGGGCCTCGTCGGCGCGAATGCAGTTCCGCCCGGCCGTCTTCGCCGCGTACATCGCGTTGTCGGCGCGGGCGACCCAGGCCTCGAAGGCCTCGCCGGGCCGGCGGGTGGCGACGCCGAACGAGGCGGTGAAGCTGATGCCGTCGGTTTCCTGCTGGGACAGCGCGCTGCGCAGCCGCTCGGCCTCTTCGAGGGCCAGGGCAGGGGTGCGGCCCGGCAACACCACGAGGAACTCTTCCCCACCCCAGCGCGCCACCAGGTCGCTCTCGCGCAGCACTCCGCGCAGCACGTAGCCCGCCGACGCCAGCACGCGGTCGCCGGCGAGGTGGCCCAGGGTGTCGTTGATGCGCTTGAAGTGGTCGAGGTCGAGCAGCACGCACGACAGCGGCCCTTCTCCGGCGAGCACGGCGGGCAGGCGCTCCATGAAGCCGTGCCGCGTCAGGCAGCCGGTGAGGGCGTCTTTTTCGCCGAGCTCGACCTGGCGGTGGAGCCACGCGAAGCGCTCCGAGATGGCCACCACCATCGCGGCGATGAAGAAGGCGAAGCCCACCTGCGAGTCGACGCGCACCGGGAGGAGCGAGAACGTCCACGCGAGCTCCATCACGCCGGTGGCGGCGTAGACGGCGAGGCCCACCACGATGGCCCTGGCGCCGCGCTGCTTGCGGAAGAAGGCCCGGGCCGTCCACGAGGTCGAGATGACGAGCGTCACCGCCAGCACCAGCACCGTCAGCGGCATCACCACGCGCTCGAAGAAGGGGTACAGCGGGTGGTGCGCGGTGCTGGCGACGAGCGACGACAGGCCCACCGCCCCGAAGGCCAGGAGGCCCTTTCGCTGCAGCACCGCCGGCTGGCCGTAGAAGTCCGAGAAGAAGGTGATGAAGGCGTACGGCAGCACGATGAGCGGCACGAAGACGAGGTACGCGTTGAAGTCGGCGTTCGTCGTCACCACGTAGCCCAGCATGTTGATGCCCGCGGTGACGAAGGCGAGCATCGACGCCAGCAGCGCGAACGAGAGGTAGTGCCGCTCGCGCGTGCGGGCGACGTACAGCAGCAGGTGGAAGAAGGCCGCGAAGAGGAACAGCGCCACCAGCATCGACACCTTCACCAGGGCCGCGTCGGTGGCGTCGCGCACCAGCCGCTCCGGGCCGGCCAGCGTGCCGGGGGCGATGACGCCGCCGTTCCCGTAGAAGGTGCGCAGGCGCAGCAAGAGGGTGTTGGCCTCTCCGGGCTTCAGGGCTTCCTTCGGCAGCCGGTACACCTGGCCCCGCAGGTCCTTCTCGAGCAGCTCGCCCGCCGGCGACAGCCGCCCCCGGCCACCCACCTTCGTGCCGTTGATGAACACCTCG
Source organism: Myxococcaceae bacterium (assembly GCA_025459425.1). GTDB lineage: Bacteria > Myxococcota > Myxococcia > Myxococcales > Myxococcaceae > Xiheimicrobium. The sequence goes on from JALOQF010000024.1 coordinate 32,341, forward strand.
TAGGCGTTCGCGGCCGGCGGAATGCGCACGGCGTAGTCCTGGCCTGCCTCGCTGACGACGAAGGTGGTGCGCAGCCAGGCGACGCCGTCGTAGTCGATGCCCTGGAAGGGAAAGTTGCCGGGCACGCGCACCGGCCGCCACGGCCCCGCGTCGCTGGTGCCGCCCTCGTCGCTGAGCCGGGCTTCCCAGGTGCCGTCGAGGCCGATGACGCCATCGGCCGGCACGAGCGGCGCTGCGGCGACGAGGGCGAACAGGAGCGCGGGCGTCATCCGACGAGCCTCAGCGCGGCGAGCGTGGTGAGGAACACCACCAGACCTTCCACGACTCCCAGGCCGATGGCCACTGCGAAGCGGCGCGAGGCGAGGGTGGTGCACATCCACGGGAGGGGCAGCGCGAGGAGCGCCTCGCCCACCACCACGAAGGCCGGCGCCCCGAGCCAGAAGGGCACGTGCTGGTAGTGCCACCAGTCGGCCTTCGCCGCGAGGGCCTCGAAGCCGGGAATGTAGAGCCCCGACACCACCGCCATGGCGAGCGGTGAGCGTCGCGGGCCGAGTCGATTCCACAGCCACGCCGCGATGGTGCCGTTGGTGATGACGAGCAGCGCCCACGAGAAGGGCATGTAGAGCGGCGTGTCGAGCACGAAGGGCCCGCCGGGCGCGTAGACGAGCAGCTGCCGGTCGACGAGGTACGTGTCGTTGACGAGCTCGGTGAAGCCCATCGCCAGGCCGAAGACGAAGAGGCGCAGGAAGAAGGGCTCGCGGTGCGTCAGGCAGAACGCTGCCAGCATGACGCCGGTGACGACGACCGAGGCCGCCGCCGCCTTCCACCCGAGGGCGAAGTGGGCCGACACCAGCGCGATGCCGAGCGCCACCGCGTTCGCGACGCCGATGAAGAGCCAGTCTCGTCGCGTGATGACGACCATGCCCGGCCCTCAGCCCGTGATGGACAGCGCGATGAAGTAGGCCACGCCAATCCACACGCCGGCGATGACGCCCCTGAGGGCCCAGCCGACGAAGCCGCTGCCCGTGCGCACCACGCCCGACACCAGCACTGGCATGGCGGCTCCGATGAGCGCCTCGCCGACGATGATGTACCAGGGCACGACGCCGAGCCGGTTGCAGTTGTCGTAGGTCCACCAGCCGGCGGAGTGCGCGAGCGCCTCGAAGGTCGGCACGTAGAGCCCGCTCACCAGCGCCGCGACGGCCGAGCCCACCACGAGGCCCTTCGCCCGGCTCACCACCCAGCCGAGGAAGCCCATCGACAGCAGGATGCCGGCCCACGACAGCGGCATGTAGGCCGGCGAGTCGATGAGGAAGGGGCCCCACGGCGCGTAGTGCAGCGTGTGCGTCTTCGAGACGAGCCACCAGTCGGCGCCCAGCTCGGTGAGGCCGGCGGCGAGGCCGAAGACGAGCAGGTTCTTCAAGATGTCGCGCTGCCGCCACTGCACGTGCGCGAGGTACAGCGCCGAGGTGAGGGCCACGCAGGCCCAGGCCGACCAGGGCCCCAGGCCCAGCGCCGCGTCGATGCCCGCCCACACCAGCCCCAGGGCATTCACCGCGAAGAGGAGCCAGTCGTCTCGCGTGATGGGGTCCGTCGCCGGGGCACTGCGCACCCGCGCATCGTGCCAAAGCCGACGCCGAAGTCGCCTCCTCGTGGTGCCGCGGGCGGGCCGTGGGTCCCATGCCTTGCGTCCGTCAGCGGGCCGTCGGGGCGTCGCGCCAGCCGCCGCCGAGGGCCTGGTAGAGGTCGACCTTCGCCACCTGCAGCCGCTTCTGCGTCTCGATGAGCTCGAGCTGCGCCTCGAGGGCGTCGCGCCGGGTCAGCAGCACTTCCATGTAGTCGGCGCGGGCCGACTGGAAGAGCACGTTCGACACCGAGACGGCCTCGTCGAGGGTGGCCACCTGGCGGGCCTTCAGCGCGTTCGTCTTCGAGAGGTTGTCGAGCTGCGCCAGCTGGTTGACGACGTCGGTGAAGGCCTGGAGCACCGTGCGCTCCCAGGTGACGACGGCCTGGAGCTGGCGCGCGTTCGCGGAGCGGTACTGGGCCTCGATGGCCGCGCGGTTGAGCAGCGGCGCCACCAGGTTGCCGGCGAGGTTGTAGACGAGCGACTCGGGCGTCGAGACGAGGTGCGTGAGGTTGAAGGCGTCGTAGCCCACCGCGGCGTTGACGCTGAGGGCGGGGAAGAAGCCGGCCCGGGCGACCGCGACGTCGAGCTTCGCGGCCTCGAGCCCCTTCATCGCGCGCCGCACGTCGGGCCGGTGCTCGAGCAGCGCCGCCGGAACGCCGGTGTCGGCCGCGACGGGCAGGGGGCTGACGAGGCCCCGGGCGTCCCGCGGCACCGGCTGGGGAAAGCGCCCGAGGAGGAAGTTGACGCGGTTCTCGGTCTGCACGCGCTGCTGCTCGAGCGCGAAGCGGCGGCTGCGCGTGTTGGCGACCTCGGCCTCGAAGCGCTGCACGGCCAGCTCGCTCACCCGCGCGGCCTGCTTCTCGAGCTTCACCACCTCGAGCGCGTCGGTCTGCGTCTTCACGTTGCGCTCGAGCACCTCGAGCTGGGCGTCGAGCGCGAGCAGCTCGTAGTACGAGCGCGCCAGCTCGGCGACGAGCTGGGTGACGAGGAAGTGGCGGGCCTCGGCGCTGGCCTCGGCGCGCAGCTGCGCCGCGCTCGCCGCGTTGCGCAGCCGGCCCCAGACGTCGACTTCCCACGAGGCGCGCAGCCCGAAGCCGAAGCGGCCGAGGTGCTCGGGTACGCCGGTGGCGCGGTCCGAGAAGCCCTGGCTGCTGAAGGCGCCCACCTTCTCGAGGCCCGTGTCCACGCCGGCCTCGAGCCGGGGCAGGTACTCGCCACGGCGGGCGCCCACCTCGGCGTTCGCGATGACGAGCTCCTGGAGCGACAGGCTCAGCTCCTGGTTGTGCTCGAGCGCCTCGGCGATGAGGCGCTGGAGCGTCGGGTCGTCGAAGAAGCTCGCCCAGGTGCGGGTGGCCAGCGACGCCGTCGCGGGCGCCTCGGCCTCACCGGCCGTGAAGGCCTTCGGCAGCGAGAGCGCGACGTCACGCGGCGGGTTGTCGGTCAACGTCGGCACGCACCCGGCGCCGAGCAGCAGGGCGACGACGAGGGCGTCACGAGCCATGGCCGAGGCCCTCCGAGAGCGGCTCGTCGCGCTCGTCGCGAATGAGCGCCCGCCCATCGGCCAGCGTGCCGAAGACGACGTACAGGCCGGGCACCACCAGCACTCCGAACACGGCGCCGAAGAGCATGCCGCCCAGCGCCGAGGCGCCGATGGTGCGGTTGCCGATGGCGCCGGGGCCGCTCGCGAGCACGAGCGGCACCAGGCCCGCGATGAAGGCGAACGACGTCATCAGAATGGGCCGCAGCCGCACCTTCGCGCCCTCGATGGCCGCCTCGAGAATCGGCGCCCCCGCCCGTCGCCGCTGCACGGCGAACTCGACGATGAGCACCGCGTTCTTCCCCAGCAGGCCCACCAGCATCACCAGGCCCAGCTGCGCGTAGATGTCGTTGGCCAGGCCCATGGCCTGAAGGAAGAGCAGCGAGCCGAAGAGGCCGAAGGGCAACGACAGAATCACCGCGAACGGCAAGAGGAAGCTCTCGTACTGCCCGGCGAGCACCAGGTAGACGAAGGCCAGCACCACGAGCAGCACGACGACCGCCTCGTTGCCCCGCTTCGCCTCGTCGAACGACAGCCCTTCCCACGCGATGTCGTAGCCGCGCGGGAGCGTCTGGGCGGCCACCTCTTTCACCGCGTCGATGGCGGCGCCGCTGGTGTACCCGCGGGCCGCCTCGCCACGAATCGCCGACGAGTTGTACAGGTTGTACCGGGTGATCTCGTTGGGCCCCTGGGTCTTCTTCATCGTCATGAAGGCCGAGTACGGCACCATCTCGCCGCGGTCGTTCTTGACGAACAGCTTGAGCACGTCGGTCGGCAGGCGCCGGAACTCGGGCGCGGCCTGCACGTACACCTTGAAGAAGTTGCCGAAGCGGATGAAGCCCTGCTCGTAGGTACTGCCGATGAGGATGTCGAGGTTCTCCATCGCCTGCTTGACCGACACGCCCTTCTGCATGGCGAGCGCGGGGTCGACCACCAGCTCGTACTGCGGGTAGTTGGCCGCGTAGAAGGTGAAGAGCCCGGTGAGCTCAGGCCGCTTGCGCAGGTTGGCCATGAACTCCTGGTTGAGGGCGTCGAACGCCTGGTAGTCATTGGTGTTGGTCTTGTCGAGCAGGCGCAGCGAGAAGCCGCCCGCCGCGCCGTAGCCGGGCACCGCCGGCGGCTGGAAGAACTCGACCGTCGCGCCGATGTCCTTCGCCTTCTCTTCGAGCTCCTCGATGATCTCGGTGACCGAGTGTTTGCGCTGCGACCACGGCGCCAGGTCGATGAGGCACGTGCCGGCGTTCGAGCCGCGCCCCTCGGTGAGCACCTCGTAGCCGGCGAGCGACGACACCGAGACGACGCCTTCGACCGACTTCGCCACCCGCTGCAGCTCGCGCGCGACGTCGTTGGTGCGCTCGAGCGTGGTGCCCGGCGGCGTCTGGATGATGGCGTACACCATGCCCTGGTCCTCGTTGGGCACGAACCCCGCCGGCACGAGCCGGTCGAGGCCGATGGCGCCCACCGCGAAGGCGAAGAGCAGCCCGAACGTCACCACGCGCCGATGGGCCACCAGGCGCAGCACCTTCACGTAGACGGTGGCGCCCTTGTCGAACGTCGCGTCGAACGCCCCCAGCAGCCGGTTGATGGGCGTGCGCGGCCTCGGCACGCCGTGCGTGTTCTTCAGCAGCATCGCGCACAGCACCGGCGTCAACGTCAGCGCCACCAGGCCCGAGAGCACGATGGCCGAGGCCATGGTGAGCGCGAACTGGCGGTAGAAGACGCCGACCGGCCCCGACATGAAGGCCACCGGCACGAAGACGGCCGTCATCAGCAGCGTGATGGCGATGACGGCGCCGGTGATCTCACCCATCACCTGCTGCACCGCCGCGTAGGCCCCGACCTGCTTCTCGGCCATCTTCGCGTGCACCGCCTCGACCACCACGATGGCGTCGTCGACCACCACGCCGATGGCCAGCACGAGCGCGAAGAGGGTGATGAGGTTGATGCTGATGCCGAAGGCCTGCATGAACACGAACGAGCCCACGAGCGAGACCGGCACCGCCAGCGTGGGAATGAGCGTCGACCGCCAGTCACCCAGGAAGAGGAACACCACCAGGGCCACCAGCACGAAGGCCTCGAAGAGGGTGTGGGCCACCTTCTCGATGGAGGCGTCGAGGAAGCTCGAGACGTCGTAGCTCACCTCGTAGTCCATGCCGGCGGGGAACGAGGTGCGCTTGAGCTCCTCGAGCTTCGCCTTCACCTCCTTGATGACCTCGGTCGCGTTGCTCCCGTACGTCTGCTTCAGCACGATGGCCGCCGACGGCTTGCCGTCGAGGTTCGAGTAGATGTCGAAGAACTCGCTCCCCAGCTCGACCGTCGCGACGTCCTTGAGCCGCAGCGCCTCGCCCCCGGGCTTCGCGCGAATGATGATGTTCTCGTACTGCTCGGGCGTGTTGTACCGGCCCTCGTAGACGAGCACGTACTCGAGCGCCTGTGACGTCTTGCCCGTCGCCTGGCCCATGCGCCCCGGCCGCCCGATGATGCTCTGCTCCGAGACCGCCTTCATCACCTCGTCGGTCGACACGTCGTACGCGCGCATGCGGTCGGGGTTGAGCCACAGGCGCATCGCGTACGAGCGCGAGCCGAGAATGCGGGTCTGCGAGATGCCGTGAATGCGGCTCAGCTCGGGCAGCAGGTTGACGCTCGCGAAGTTGTACAAGAACTTCTGGTCGGCGCTCGCCTCGGTGCTGAAGAGGTTCACGTACATCAGCATGCTGGGCTGCACCGGGTTGACGACGACCCCCTCGAGCTGCACCAGCGCGGGCAGCTTGTTCATCACCTGGTCGACGCGGTTCTTCACGTTCACCAGCGCTTCGTTCGGGTCGGTACCCAGCTCGAAGACGACCTGAATCACCGCCTCACCAGCGCTCGTGGCGTCCGAGACGAGGTAACTCATGCCGGGCACCCCGTTGATGGCGCGCTCCAGGGTGATGAGCGACGACTTCACCAGCACGTCGGCGCTCGCGCCGGGGTAGGCGATCGACACCATCACCCGCGGCGGAGAGATCTCGGGGAACTGCGACACCGGGCGCGACCTGAGGGCGAGCACGCCGAGGAAGACGACGAGCACGGACAGCACGATGGCCAGCACCGGCCGGTGAATGAGCTTCTCGATCATGGTGGTCGCTCCCGGTCACTCCGCGGGGACCTCGAGGTGCGAGAGGGCCTCGCCCGGCGGCTCGAGCTTCGGCTCGACGACCGAGCCCTCGTGCACCTTCTTGAGCCCGTCGAGCAGCAGGCGCTCCGAGCCGTCGAGCCCGCTGGCCACGACGTACAGCTGGGGGAGCTCGGCGCGCACGGTGATGGGCCGGGCGTGCACGACGTTCTGCGCGTCGACGACGTAGACGAACTTCTTGTCCAGCACATCGAAGGTCGACTGTTGGGCGATGACGAGCGCGTCGTCGACCCGCCGCGACAGCAGCACCTTGCCCGTCTCGCCGTGGCGCAGCAGCCCCCCCGGGTTGGGGAAGGCGGCGCGGAAGGCGATGGTACCCGTCTCGTTGTCGAAGTCGGCCTCGATGGTCTGCACCGTGCCCGGCTGGTCGTACGCCTCGCCGTTCGCCATCACGAGCTTCACCGGGCGGCCCCGCGCGCCATCGGGAGCGCGCACGAGGTCGAGGTACTGGGCCTCGGCGACGTTGAAGTAGGCCCACATCGTCGAGTTGTCCGAGAGGGTCGTCAGCAGATCGCCCTCGTCGATGAGGCTGCCGAGGCGGGCCTGGAAGCGCCCCATGATGCCGGTGAAGGGCGCGCGCAGCTCGGTGAGGCCCCGGTGCGCCGTCGCCAGGCTCAGCTGGGCCTGGGCGCGCGCGAGGTTGGCCTTCGCCAGGGCCAGCTCGTTGGGCGACACGACGTTCTTGTCCGCGAGGAGCCGCGTGTTGCCCAGCTCGATCTGCGAGCGCTCCGCCTCGGCTGCGGCCTTCTGCACCTCGGCCTGCGCCAGCATCGGCATGAGCTGGAACATCTTCTGGCCCTTCTCGAGCCGCTGGCCCTCGTCGACGTAAACGCCCTGCAGGTACCCGCGCTCGAGCGCCCGCACCTCGATGTGCTGAATGGCGCGCAGCTGTGCCACGTACTCGCTCGTCAGCTCGACGGTGCGGCGCAGCGGCGTCGTCACCGGCACCCGCACCACCTCGTCGTGGTGCACCTCGGCGTGGTGACAGCCCGCCACGCCCAACATCGCCAGCATCAGACCTGCTCTTCGACACCTCTTCGAAAGGCCACGAGTCGTCATGGCGCCTGGCTGTTCACAGCCCGTGCCGACGCTCCGTCGAGGGAGGCCCTGCTGCGGGGGCGTGTCCGATTGCCGCCCCTGTGTCGTTTCGACACACCCGCGAGGTCAGTTGATGCCGCCGGTGCAGACGTTGTTCGAGCAGGTGAGCTGCGCGCAGCAGTCGCTCGTCGTGCTGCACGTCTGCCCTTCCACCCGGCACATGTTCGACGGTGGTGGAGAACAGACCGACGCGCCACCGCCCACGGGCGGCCGGCACTCGTTGGTGCAGCACTCGGAGTTGACGCTGCAGCTCTGGCCCGTCGGCCGGCACGCGCGCGCGGCCCAGTACGCCGAGATGTTGCGCGACTGCGGCGACTGCCCCGGGAGCCAGTACCCCACCTCGCTCGGGTCTTCGCCCGGCATGGGGTTCTTCTTGATGGCCGTCACCCAGATCTGCTCGCGGTTGGCCCCGCGCGTGCCTGCGGCCGCGTTGCCGTAGTCACGCCGTGAGAGGAACGCGAGCCAGTAGTACCCGCCCGAGTCGAAGGGCGACATGCGCGGCTCGAAGGACAGCTCGAGGCCGCCGTTCGCGTTCACCAGCTCGCGCACGTCGGTGCCGTCGCGTCGCATGACGTACAGCTTGGCGGGCTGCATCGACGAGCGGGCCGAGGTGCCCTGCGCGAAGACGAGCCGCTGCGAGTCGGGCGTCCACACCGGGTAGCTCGGCGCGCGCAAGGCACCCCGGTTGGGAATGCTGGCGCTGGTGCCCGAGAGGATGTTCTGCATCGGCCCGAAGGTGTCGGGGCCGGTGACGGGAATGAGCGAGAGGGTGCCGTCCGTGTAGTCGACGCCCCAGTCGGCCACGCTCGACACGCACGCGATGGCGGTGCCGTCGGGCGACCACGCCGGGTGGGTGACGTTGTTCGAGGGCAGCCCGCTGCCTTGAGCGGGTACGACGGCGCCCGTCATTGCGTTGATCAACGACAGCCCCGTCGGGCTGGGCCCCGTCGTCACGACGAGCCGGTCTTCGGTCGGGTTCCAGCTCGAGAACCACCACTTGCGCTGGTTCGTCGGGAAGAGGCTGGGCGGCGGGTTGCCCGAGAGGTTCGTCGTCAGGTCGAACACCGTGCCGAAGTTGTCACCCCCGCCGAGCCGGCCCGCCATGTAACGGCCCGAGGGCGAGACGGTGTGGCAGCCGACGCACGAGTCCATGCGGGTCGGATCGTCTGGCCCGGGCACCGGCGGCGGGTTCGGCATGAAGTTGACCCGCTGGTTGGTGCCGTCGTCGATGCGGTACACGCGGCCCTCGTTGACCGCCCAGTAGTAGACGCTGCCCGACAGCGCGGCGCGGGCGAAGCGAACCTTCACCTCGTTCGAGCGGTACGCCGTCTGCGTCGCGGCCACCCAGCGGTCCACCGTGATGACGCCGTCGGCGTCGGGGTTCGTCTGGGCGAACGAGCGCCAGGCCGCCTGCTCGACGAGGAACGAGTTGGTGAACGAGCCCGTGTGCTCGAGGAATGCGAGGATCTCGACGTTCGGCTTCGAGAGCGTGACGCGGAAGAGGTCTCCGGGCGCACCATTGAGCCACTGCAGATCGGCCGCGAAGACGTTCTGCGGCATCACCGCGCGGTCGAGCGGGTACACCAGGTTGGCCGACTGCTGCGGGTCGAAGGGCATCAGCGTCGAGAAGCGGTTGACGCCAGCGGGCGGGAAGTTCGGCGTCGAGAACGAGCGCGCGATCTGCACCGTCACCGAGGTGCTCCCGCTCATCGTCATGGTGCTCCCGGGCACGACGAGCGTCGCCGTCACGGTGGTGACGCCGCCCTGCACGCCGGTGGCCTGGAACTCACCGGTCACCGAGTTGAGGTCGCCGTACTGCCGCGCGGCGGTGGACCAGGTGGGCACGAGGCCCGTGGTGACGGTGCTGCCGTCGCGCAGCTTGAGCGAGGCGGTGAAGGTGCGCGAGGCGGGGTTGCCGGGCGTGGTGACGATGGTGACGTTCTTCGGTTCGACTTCGACGGCCACCACGTCGAGCGTCATGCCCATGCCGCCGCCACCCGTCGCGTCACCGCCGGCCGTCCCTCCGCCAGCCCCTCCGGCCTGGCCACCTGCGCCACCGTCGGTCGCCGCGCCGCCTCCCGTCATCGCCACGCCGCCGCGGCACTGGCCCTGTACGCAGATCTGCCCGCTGCCGCAGTCATCGGTGGTGCGGCACGTCTGCACCGAAGGTCCGCACTGACAGGCCGCGATGAGCGAGGGAACGAAGAGGACTCGAAAGGTGGAAGCGCGCACGGGAGGAACCTAGGCGAAGTCTCCGCCGCGCGGGCCGCCTCGTCGCGTGCTTCTCAGCCGGTGAGAATCGCCGCGGAGCGCGGGGGCTCCACTGCAACGCCTCACGCCTTCGACAGGCGGAGAATCAGGCGCTCGGCGAAGTCGATGCTGGCGTCGAGTTGGCCAGCGTCCATGTTGGACCAGGTGTCGGTCGGGTGGTGGTAGTGCCGGGGCGCGCCGATGTCGGGGTCGATGCACGTCAGCGAGACCGACTGGAAGCCCCGCACGAGGAAGGGCAGGGCGTCGGTGGCGCCAGTGGGAATGACGTAGGTCGGCACGCGCGCGGACTCCGGCAGCGACGCGTTGACGTCAGCGACGGCCTCGACGAGGGGCCTCGCGATGGGCAGCGGCCACAGCTCACCCTCTTCGAGGATGCGCAGCGTGCCGTTCGACAGCGTGTCGAGGCCGAGCACGACGGTGTCGGCGGGCGTCCACTCACCCGAGGCGACGACCTGCTCGGCGAGGCGCTGCGCACCGCCAGTGCCGGCCTCTTCGGCGCCCGAGATGACGATGACGAGCTCGACGTCGTCGGGCAGCTTCCCCTCGAGGCGGTACGCCAACTCGACGCACGCGGTGCAGCCCGAGAGGTTGTCGGCGGCGCCAGGCACCACGCGGTTCCGCAGCACGACGTCGAGGTTCAGCAGCGCCGTGAGGACCGCCGGCACGGTGACGAGGCCGCGGAGCCAGCCGGGCGCGCTCCACACGCCGAGGCCCGCGAGCAGCTCGAGCACGGCCAGCAGCGCGACGGTGGCGGTGGCGAGGCCGAGCGACTTCTTGAACCACCCCAGGCCCGGCGGCGGCTGCTTCGTCGCGGCCTTGATGAGCGAGGGGGTGAAGACGACGCCGGTGTACGCCGCGTCGGCGTGCGCGATGAGCACCAGGCGCTTGCGGCGCGGGCCGCGCGCGGGGCGGGTCGCGACGAGGTTCTGCGAGGTGATGCGCGGAAAGAGGCTGCGCAGCACGAGCCCCTTGCGGAGCGACTCGAGCGTGTACGAGAGCGCCACCACCGCGTGCAGGCCTGCCCCGAGGAAGGGCGCCGAGAAGCCGACGCCGGTGGCCAGCGCCGCCGTGCCGAAGTGCAGCAAGAGGCTGGCGTACAGGCTCTGCGTCCACGTGAAGGGGCGCCAGTCGAGCTGGTAGCCCAGGCTCTCGAGCTCACGGCCCAGCATCGCCTGCGCGGCCTTCTCGGTGTCCGAGCCGGTGAGGCGGCGCGGGCCGAGCTCCTCGAGCGTGCGGACGCGGTCCACTGGGGTGAGGCGCGGCGTGGTGGCAGGCAAGGCTGTCATGCAGTCTGCCTTACTCCGGGTCGCAGCGGCCCGGTCCTCGCGTTCCTCGGCCCGAAAAGAACGTCACGTTCCCCAAGGGTTCGGTGGGGCCTCGCCATCGCGGGCAGGCGCCGCAAGCCCGCTCGCCGTCGGATTCGTGAGGGGCGTCATGACGACAGACTTCCCCCGTCGATGTGCTACGGCGACGGGCGCTGGAGCAGCCCGGGTGAACGCCGGCCACTGCAGGACGGGGTGGCGGGAGGAAAGTCCGGGCACCGCAGGGCAGGGTGCTGGTTAACGGCCAGTCGGCGCAAGCCGCAGGACAGTGCCACAGAAAACAGACCTCCTGTCCCGCGAGGGGCAGGGAAGGGTGAAACGGTGCGGTAAGAGCGCACCGCGCGCCTGGTGACAGGAGCGGCACGGCAAACCCCACCCGGTGCAAGAGCCAATAGGGGAGCGTCTTCTCCGAAAGGGGCAGACACGGGCGGCCCGCCCGATGCTCCCGGGTTGCTCGCTGCTTGAAGGCGTCGGCAACGGCGTCTCTAGATGAATGTTCGCCGCTCTCCCGGGAAACCGGGAGGGGACAGAACCCGGCTTACAGGGCTGCTCCAGCGTTTTTTTCTCTCACATCATCGCGCCGGCGCCAGGCATCTGGCCCACTCCGCGCACCAGCACCTCGCGGGGCTTCGCGCCGTCGGCCGGGCCCACCACGCCGTCGCGCTCCATGCGCTCGATCATGCGCGCCGCGCGGTTGTACCCGATGCGCATCTTCCGCTGGAGCATCGAGATCGACACGTTCTTCATCTCGCTCACGATGGCGATGGCCTGGTCGTACAGCTCGTCGGACAGCTCGTCTTCGCCCTCGTCGCCGCCCTCGTTCTCTTCCTCGCGCGGCTTGAGGATCGACTCGTCGTAGACGGGCTTGCCCTGCGCCTTGAGGTGGTCGACGACCTTCTTGATCTCGGTCTCGGCGACGAAGCACCCGTGCACGCGCTGCAGGTGCGCGCTGGTGGGCGGCATGATGAGCATGTCGCCCATGCCGAGCAGCGCCTCGGCGCCGACGGTGCCGATGATGGTCATCGAGTCGGGCTTGCTGCGCAGCATGAAGCTGATGCGCGTCGGGAAGTTGGCCTTGATGACGCCGGTGACGACGTCGGTCGACGGGCGCTGCGTGGCCACCATGAGGTGAATGCCGGCGGCGCGGGCCATCTGGGCGAGGCGCGCGATGCTGGTCTCGACCTCTTTCGAGGCGACCATCATGAGGTCGGCCAGCTCGTCGATGATGACGACGATGTACGGCAGCTTCTGGCGCTCCTCGGCTTCGGGGGCGGTGTCGGCCTGCGGCTCCGAGGCGGCGTCGGCGAGGGCCTGGGCCTCCTGCTCCGACGGCGCGCTCTCTTCGGCCGCGGCCGCAGCGGCCACGGCTGCCTCTTCGACCCGAATCTCGGCCTCGGTCTTCGCCGCCTCGACGGCCTGCTCGAGCCCGGGCGAGCCGACGGCCTCGCGAATCTCTTCGGCCGGCGGGGTGGGCGCGGCGACGCCCACGTCGAGCGACGGGGCCGCCGAGGCCTCGGGCGCCATGGCCGTCTCGCCCGACGGCGCTTCCTGGCCATCGGCGACGTCGACGATGAGGAGCTTGCGCTTCTTCTTCTTCGGGGCCTCGGGCGGCGCGGCGGCCACCACGGGCTCGGGCGTGGGCTCGGGCGGCTTCGCCTCGACCGTCGGCGTGGGCTCGGGCGGCTTCGCCTCGACGGGCGGCGCCTTCTTCTCGGGCCTGATGACGGTGGCCTTCGCCTCGACGGTCGACTTCGCCGCGGCCTTCTTCTTCGCCTCGGCCTCGACGAGCTGGTTGTAGCCGGTGATGTTCCGCACCCCGGCCTCGGACAGGAGCTTGTACCGCCGCGTCATCTCGTCGACCGCCCACTGGAGCGCGACCGCCGCCTTGCGCGGGTCCGTCACCACCGGCAGCAGCAGGTGCGGAATGCCCTCGTAGATCGACAGCTCGAGCATCTTCGGGTCGACCATGATGAAGCGCACCTCTTCGGGCGTCGACTTCAGCAGGATCGACATGATCATCGCGTTGACCGACACCGACTTGCCGGAGCCCGTCGTACCGGCCATCAGCAGGTGCGGCGCCTTCGCCAGGTCGAGGATGTACGGCATGCCCTCGATGTCCTTCCCGAGGCACATGGTGAGGCGCGAGGGCGACTTCTGGAACGCGTCCTGCTCGGCGATCTCCTTGAGGAACACCATCTCGCGTTCCTTGTTCGGCACCTCGATGCCGACGACGCCCTTGCCGGGAATGGGCGCGACGATGCGCACGCGCATGGCCTCCATCGCCATGGCGAGGTCGTCGGCCAGCGAAGCGATGCGGCTGATCTTCACGCCCGGCGCCGGCTTGAACTCGTACATGGTGACGACGGGCCCGGGCCGAATCTCGACCACCTCGCCGTCGATGCCGAAGTCACGCAGCTTCGAGGTGAGGCGATCGGCCGTGACGAGGAAGGCCTCTTTGTCGAGCACCTTCTTCTCGTTCTTCTTCATGTCGAGCATGTCGAGCGGCGGCAGATCGAAGCCCGTGCGGCCGTCGCTGAACTCGAACTGCTTTTTGGTCTCGACCTTCGTCGGCTTGGGCGGCGCCTTGGGCTCGACGATGACCGGCATGCGCGCCAGCGCGGTGGCGCCCGCCGCGGTGAAGGCAGAGGCCTGACCGCCGACGGCGAGGGCCCCGGCGCCGGCGGGAGCGAGCGAGCTGCCCGCGTCCACCAGCACGGCCGGGGGCATCGAGGCCGACGACGGCGCGGCCTGGCCCGACAGCGCGGCCACCTCGGCGGCGGGCAGCGGCGGCAGGGTCACGGGCGGCGGAGGCGGCGGGCCTGCGGGCGGCTCGACGATGGTGGGCACCCGGCGCGGCGCGGCGGCCACCGGGGGCGACGACACCAGCTCCGCGGGCTCCGGCGGCATCGACACCGGCGGCGGAGGCGGCGGCTGCGCGCTCGACAGCGGCGCGAACGTCATGGCCCAGGCGGGGTCTCCGTGGAGCGGCTGCGCGAGCGCCGGCGCGGCGGTCTTCGCTTCGTCGAGCAGCCCCGGAGTAATGGCGGCCACCGACTTCGCGCGCGTCTCCTTCTCGGTGAGGCGCGCCGACTTGAGCGCTTCCTTCGCCAGCCGCGCAGCCTCGCGCTCGACGGCCAGGCGCTCGCGCTCGAGGCGCAGCTTCTCCTTCTCGGCGATGGCGCGGGCGCGCGTCTCTTCCTGGTTCTTTTGTAGGCGCTCGGCCTCTTCCGCGGCAGCCTCGGCTTCCTGCGCCGCGGCCTCGAGCTCGGCCAGCTCGGCCTCTTCTTCTTCCAGCTGCGAGAGGAACGCCTCTTCCTCGGCCTTCGCCTTCTCGGCCTCGAGCTTGCGCTCCTCGAGCCGCTTCTGCTGCTCGGCCCACGCGGTGAGCGCCCACGCCTTCGCCAGGTCGAAGGCCACCAGCGACTTCTCGTAGGCCCAGGTGCAGAAGCGCAGGAACGCGTACTGCGTGCCGACGATGGCCGCGGTCGCCGCGATGGCGCTCACCAGCACCACCGTGCCCACCGTCGAGAAGAGCGCCGTCAGCACGCCGCCCAGCTCACGCCCGACGAGTCCGCCCGGCGCGTGCGCCCACGACGCGTCCTCCTTGAACAGCAGCTGCGCGAGGATGGCGCCCGACACGAGGAAGAGCACGAACGAGACGAGCTGCGGCCACCGCTTGCGCTCGCGGTCGCCCACGAAGAGCACCCCCGCCGCGTAGAAGCCCACCATCGGCACCACCAGCGCCACGATGCCCAGCAGGCCTCGAAACGCTTCGCCGATGGCATGGCCCACCGGGCCGATGGCGTTGCGGAAGCCCGGGCCCACGCGATCGTGCGCGTCGAAGGTCGCGATCGACAGGAACGACAGCACCGAGAACGCGAGAATGAAGACGCCCACGATGGCGCGCCGGCCCGTGTTCGACGAGCCCATCTTCTTCTCTTTCAGGGCCTTGCGCCGCGCCACGATGTCCTGCTTCGAGAGCAGGGCCTTGTCCTTCGGTCGCTTCACCGTCGTCATCGCCAACACCTCTGGATCGAGATGTTGCGGAGTGTAGGGAGGGGGCCCGGCGGGGCAATTTTTCGACCGCCGCTGACGCCCATTCGGCTCGTGACTTCGCGCGTTTGTTCCCGTGGTCGAAGGCCTGATCTACGGTGCCCTTCCCGCCATGGACGTTCGGTGTCCGAAGTGCCAGTCCGAGTACGAGCTCGATGACGCGCGCGTCACCGACGACGGCGTCACGGTCAAGTGTTCGGAGTGCCAGCACGTCTTCCGCGTGAAGAAGAAGTCGCTGGTGATGACGCTGCCGGTGCGTGACGAGCCAGCCGCCGCCGCGACGCTCCCGCCGACGGCCCAGCACCGCGAGTGGAAGGTGCGGCAGCCCAACGGGAACATCTACCTGTGCCGCGAGCTGACGACGCTCCAGAAGTGGATCGTCGAGGGCAAGGTGGGGCGCGACGACGAGATCTCACTCACGGGTGAGAACTGGAAGCGGCTCGGCAACATCCCCGAGCTGGCGAGCTTTTTCCAGGTGGTGGAGGACGCGGCCAAGGCGCGCGCTCTCGAGGCGCTGCGACCGCCCAGTCAGCCGGGCGCCCCCGCGGTGCCGCCGCCGCCACCCTCGATTCCGCCGGGCGCGAAGATCACCGACACGTGGAAGGAGCCGAACTTCACGCTCCCACCGCCACCGCCTGCCCCTTCGGTGCCGCCCAGCGCCAGGCCGGCCGAGCCGCCGAAGCAGGCCGTCACGGCCCCGCCGGCCGCGCCCCCGAAGCCGCCAGACCTGACGAAGGAGACGCTCAAGGGGCCGGCGTTCGTGACGCCCCTGCCCACCCAGCGGGCGAGCTCGAAGTCGTCTGGCCGGCTGGCGGCGGCGGCGATTCCCGATGACGACGCCGACCTGGCGCGCACGGTGAAAGGCGGCAGCAGTGGGAAGTGGGTCGCCCTCATCCTCGGCGGGCTGCTGGTGGGCGGAGGCGCGGGCTACTACTTCGGCTTCTACGAGCCCGAGCAGCAGGCGAAGGCCGAGGCGGCCCGGCTGGCGTCGCAGCGAGCGGCTGAAGAGGCCGCGCGGGTCAAGGCCGAGGCCGAGGCGCGCGCGAAGGCCGAAGCCGAGGTCGAAGCGGCACGGCGAGCGGCGGAAGCGGCGGCCCTCGCCGATGCCGGTTCGGAGGACGCGGGCGCTGGCGATGCGGGCCTCGACGCGGGGGCGATGGACGCGGGCGGTCCAGTCGATGCTGGAGCGCCAGCCGCGGTGGCGGTGGTCGTCGACGCTGGCGTGAAGGCCCCGGCCTCGGGCGTCGTGACGGCGCCCACCGGCCGCTCGTACGACTACTACATGGAGCGCGGAGACGCGCTGCGCGACGCCGAGAAGCCGAAGCAGGCGCTGTCGTTCTACGGGCAGGCCGCCGACCTGAAGCCCGACCGTGTCGAGCCGGTGGTGGGCCGCGGCTTCGCCCTCTTCGACATGGGGCAGATGCTGCAGGCCGAGGCCTCGTTCGAGCAGGCGCTGCGCCTCAACTCGAAGTACGGCCCGGCCATCATGGGCATGGCCGAGGTGCTCAAGGCCCAGGGCAAGAAGGCGAAGGCCGTCGAGTTCTACCAGCGGTACCTCGACGAGCACCCCACCGGCAGCGAGGCGAACGTCGCCCGCAACGCCATCGAGCGGCTCAAGTAACCGTCAGCGCCGCCCAAAGAAGCGCAACACGTCGGTGGCCTTGAGCACGCCCACCAGTGAGCCATCGGGCTCGATGACGGGCAGCTCGCTCACCTGGTGCGCGGCCATCTTCTCGGCGGCATTGGCGAGCGGCTCATCGGGTGACAGCACGCCGAGCGCGGGCTCGAGCGCCTCGTCGGTGACGGCCTCGTCGGCGGAGGGGTGGCGCAGGCGCAGCGCGCGCGACTCGTCCTCGAGCGCCCGCAGTGACGTCAGGCGGACGATGCCGATGATGACGCCCGCGTCGTCCACGACGGGAGCGCTGGACAGTCGCTGGGACTCGAGGAGGCCGACGGCCGTGGACACCGGCAGCTCCGGGTCGAGGCACCACGAGTCCGGGCCCAGCGCCTCGTCGACGGTGACGGCTGCGCTCACGGGCTGCCGGACGTGGCAGCGCACCGTCTCGTGCTCTCCGGTGTCGTCGAGGCTCACCAGCCGCTCGCAGCCCACGCACGCGTCGACGACCTGCAGGCCCGTCAGCGGGCAGTGAACCGTGCGGCGCTCGAGCCGTTCGCCGGTGTCGAGCACGACGACTCGCCGGCGCACGGGCACCAGGCACGCCTCGTCGTCGGAACGCTTCTCGGCCATGACCAACCCCGATGGGCGCCATCCTCGCGCTCGGCGCGACGGGACGCCATGGCCCCCGGTCATCACGCCGACGGCTCTCGCGGCGCATGGCCTCGCGCTGGTGTCGACCCACGACAGCGGTAAACAGACGTCCATGAAGCTGACGGAACAGCAGGTGCTTCACGTGGCGAAGCTGGCCAGGCTCGCGCTGACGCCCGACGAGGTGGCCACCTTCAAGAATCAGCTCTCGGCGATTCTCGACGCCGTCGACGAGCTCGCGCGGGTCGACTCTGCGACGACGCTCGTTGCACCCGCTGGCTCCGAGGGGCTGGCGCTCCTGCGGCAGGACGTGGTGCAGGGCGAAGTCGGCACCGAGGCCGCGCTCGCGAACGCGCCCCAGGTGGCTGGAACCAGCTTCGCGATTCCGAAGGTGCTCGAGTGAAGACGCTCGCGCAGGCTGCAGCGGCGCTCGCAGCAGGTCAGACGTCGAGCGCGGCGTTGACCGCCGCGTGTCTCGAGCGCGCGAAGGCCGACCCGTTCGGGGCCTTCCTCACGCTCGACGAGCCGGGCGCGCTCGCTTCGGCGCAGGCCTCCGACGCGCGGCGACGAGAAGGGCGCGCGGTGGGGCCGCTCGATGGCGTTCCCCTCTCGCTGAAGGACAACATCCTCACCGAGGGCGTGGTGACGACGGCGGGCTCACGCATGCTCGAGGGGTTTCGCCCACCGTACGACGCGACGGTGACCGCGCGCCTCAAGGCCGCGGGAGCCGTGCTGCTGGGCAAGACGAACCTCGACGAGTTCGGCATGGGCTCGTCGACCGAGAACAGCGCCTTTCAGAAGACGAAGAACCCGCTCGACCCGACGCGCACGCCCGGAGGTTCGTCGGGGGGCTCGGCCGCGTCGGTCGCCGCGCGCCTCTGCTTCGGCTCGTTGGGCACCGACACCGGCGGCTCGATTCGGCAGCCCGCCGCCTTCACCGGCCTGGTGGGCCTCAAGCCGTCGTGGGGGCGCGTCTCACGCTTCGGGGTGGTGGCCTACGCGAGCTCGCTCGACCAGGTGGGCCCGCTCGCGCACACCGTCGAAGACGCGGCCACGCTGCTGTCGGCCATCGAGGGCCTCGACCCCGCCGATGCCACCTCGTCGACGGCCCCGAAGACCGACCTGTCGATGCTTCGGAGCGGGGTGAGGGGGCTCCGCGTCGGCCTGCCGAAGGAGTTCTTCGTCGACGGCATGGATCCCGAGGTGGCGGCGTCGGTGCGCGCGGCGGCGGCGACGCTCGTCTCGCTCGGTGCGAGCGTGGAAGAGGTGTCGCTCCCGCACACCCGCTACGCGATGGCGACGTACTACGTGCTCGCGCCCTGCGAGGCGTCGTCGAACCTCGGCCGCTACGACGGCGTGCGCTTCGGTCACCGCACGACGGACCCGCGCTCGCTCAAGGCGCTCTACGAGAACAGCCGCGCCGAGGGCTTCGGCCCCGAGGTGAAGCGCCGCATCATGCTGGGCACGTTCGCGCTCTCGGCCGGCTACGCCGACGCCTACTACCGCAAGGCCCAGCAGGTGCGCGCCCTCATCCGCCGCGACTACGAGCAGGTGTTCCAGCGCGTCGACGTGGTGCTGTCGGCGACGTCGCCGGTGTTGCCGTGGCGGCTCGGCGAGAAGCTCGACGACCCGCTCGCGATGTACCTGATGGACGTACTGACGCTCCCCTGCAACCTCGCTGGCCTGCCCGGGCTGTCGCTGCCCTGCGGCCGCGCGTCGAACGGCCTGCCCATCGGCGCGCAGCTCCTGGGCCGGCCCTTCGACGAAGGCACCGTGCTGAAGACCGCGTACGCGCTCGAGGCGGCGCTCGGCCTCCAGTTCGCTCCGACGGGAGGCGTCTGAAGCCATGCCGCGCGCCGACTACCAGGTCGTCATCGGGCTCGAGGTGCACGCGCAGCTCCTCACCACGAGCAAGCTGTTCTCCGGGGCCTCGACGTCGTTCGGAGGCGCTCCCAACGCCCACACCTCGGTGGTGTGCCTGGGGCTCCCCGGCGTGCTGCCCGTCGTCAATCGCCACGCCATCGAGCTCGCGATTCGTGCGGGCCTGGCCCTCGAGTGCCGCATCGCGAACGTCAGCGAGTGGTCGCGAAAGCACTACTTCTACCCAGACCTGCCGAAGGGCTACCAGGTGACGCAGTACGAGCACCCGCTCTGCCTCGGCGGCCGCGTGGTGTTCGACACGCCCGAGGGTGAGAAGGCGGTGCGGCTCACCCGAATCCACGTCGAGGAAGACGCGGGGAAGCTCGTGCACGAGGGCGCCGCGTCGCTCGTCGACTTGAACCGGGCGGGGACGCCGCTCATCGAGATCGTCAGCGAGCCCGAGCTGCGCAGCGCGGACGACGCGGTCGAGTACCTCAAGGCGCTCCGTGACGTGCTGGTGTGGGTCGGCGTCAACGACGGCAACCTCGAAGAGGGGAGCTTTCGCTGCGACGCCAACGTCTCGGTGATGAAGCACGACGCGACGACGTTCGGCACACGCTGCGAGCTGAAGAACCTCAACTCGTTCCGGTTCATCAAGCAGGCCATCGAGGTCGAGGCCCAGCGGCACGTCGAGCTGCTCGAATCGGGCGGCGTGGTGGAGCAGGAGACGCGCCTGTTCGACCCGCAGCGTGGCGAGACGCGCTCGATGCGCTCGAAGGAGGACGCGCACGACTATCGCTACTTCCCCGAGCCGGACCTGCCGCCGCTCGTGCTGGGCGCGGGAGACGTCGACTCCATTCGTGAGGCCCTGCCGGAGCTGCCTCGCGCGCGCCGCGCCCGCTACGTCACGTCGCTGGGGCTGTCGGCGTACGACGCGCAGGTGCTCACCGCGGACCGCGCCTTTTCGGACTTCTTCGAGCGCTGCGTCGCCGAGGCGCACGAAGCCAAGCCCGTCGCGAATTGGTTCATGGGCGAGCTGTCGCGGCTGCTGAACGAGACGAACACGACGGTGGGTGAGGTGAAGTTCAGCCCGGCGCAGCTCGCGGCCCTGCTCCGCGCGGTGAAGGACGGCGTCATCTCGGGGCCCGGCGCGAAAGAGGTCTTCGCCGAGCTGTTCGCCACGGGGAAGGACGTGCAGGTCATCATCGACGAGAAGGGCCTGGCCCAGGTGAACGACGATGGGCCGCTGCTGCTGGCCATCGAGCAGGCCCTCGCCGAGAGCCCGAAGAACGTCGAGAGCTACCGCGGTGGCAACACGAAGATCGTCGGCTACTTCGTGGGTCAGGTGATGAAGAAGCTCGGCGGCAAGGGGAACCCGAAGCGCATCAACGAATTGCTCGTCGAGAAGCTGAAAGGCTGACAGGGGGGTCGAAGAGGGGTGAAGTCCGCCCTCATGCGCATTCCTCTGGTGGTCGTCGTGCTGGGCGTCGCGGCGTGCGGAACGCCGGGTCCGGCGCGGTGTGTGTCCGACGTGAATTGCTCCGAGCCGCAGCGGTGCCTCACCTCCGAGTCGGGCTGCACGTGCCAGTTGCCCGGTGGTGGGGGGCGGCCGTGCCAGGGGGCGCTCCTCGGAGGGGGCTCGGCTGGAGGCGTCGGCTCGACTGGCGGAGGAAGCAGTGGTGGAGGCGCAACGGCGGGTGGTGATGCTGGAGGCTCGTCGGGCGGAACCGCAGGCGGCGTCGCGGGTGGAACCGCTGGCGGCTCAGCGGGTGGAAGCGCAGGCGGCGCGGCGGGCGGAAGCGCGGGTGGCGCGTCCGGTGGAACGGCAGGCGGTGTCGCAGGTGGAAGCGCAGGCGGCGCGTCCGGTGGAACGGCAGGCGGCTCGTCGGGTGGAAGCGGAGGCGGTGTCGCGGGTGGAAGCGCAGGCGGCTCTGCGGGTGGAAGCGCAGGCGGTGTCGCGGGTGGAGCCGCAGGCGGCTCGGCGGGTGGAAGCGCCGGTGGCTCGGCGGGTGGAAGCGCCGGTGGCTCGGCGGGTGGAAGCGCTGGCGGCGGCACGGCAGGCGGAGCGCCTCCGGATGCGGGCGCCCCGGTGCTCTGCCTCAACGGCTCGATGCCCTGCGGAAACCGGTGCTGCGGCTGCGGCACCGACATGGTGGCGTTCGGCCTGAGCGGCCAGACGATCTGCATCGACCGCTTCGAGGCCTCACGCGGTGACGGAGGCATTCCCTCGAGCGTCGCCGGCGCGCTCCCGTGGGTGAGCATCACGCCCGAACAGGCCAGCGCCGCGTGTGCCACCGTCGGAAAGCGGCTGTGCACCGAGCCCGAGTGGGAAACGGCCTGCCGGGGCCCGAGCGCGTTCACCTACCCGTACGGCAACACCTACTCGGGCATGGCGTGCAACGGGCTCGACCGCAGCGTGGGCGCGCTCGGCCCGACGGGCAGCTTCGCCGGGTGTCAGGGCGGTCTCACGGGGCTCTGGGACATGAGCGGCAACGCCTACGAGTTCACCGGCGCGACGTGCACCACCGCGATGTGCCGCGTGCGGGGTGGCTCCTTCCGCTCGGGCTCGGGCGCGGGCTTCCTTCGCTGCACGACGGGCTTCGACTTCACGACCCCGGGCGGCGGCGACAACGCGGTGGGCTTCCGCTGCTGTCGCAACCAGAACTGACGTCAGTCCCACCCGCCACGCCGGTTCTGCTTCTTGGCCGAGGTGTGCCGCTTGCCCTCGAGGCGGCGGCGCTTGGCGCCCTTGCCGGGCTTCGTGGCGATGCGTGGGGCGTCGACGTGCGCCTTCTTCGTCAGCACCGCGCGGAGCCGTTCCAGCGCCACGCCGCGGTTCTGCAGCTGACTCCGCCGCTCGGTCGCGGTGATGACGAGGCCCGTGGGCCGGTGCGTCAGCCGAACGCCCGTCTCGGTCTTGTTCCGGTGCTGGCCGCCGGGGCCCGAGGCGATGAAGAAGGCCTCGTCACACTCGGCCATCAGCGCCTCGTCGGGGAGCGCGGCGGCGCGCGCATAGTCGTGGGGAGTTGGCATAGGGCTTCGTCGGCAGCGCGAAATGCTCGCTGACTGCAGGGCCACCCAAAAGAGCGAAACGCAAGGTTCAGGGCCCGTCAGTCAGTGATTTCGATAGCTCAACTGGTCACGAGAAGTTCCCTATCATATATTTTGATACTCGATGAGTGTTCTCACGCTCCAGGTGCTGCTCGATGGCGCGTGGCATCGTGCCGCGACGCTCGAGGTTCCACGCGAAGCCGAGGGCGCGGGTGGTGCCTGCTACTTCGAGTACGACTTCGCGTACCTCGACGCGTGGCTGGACCGCGGCCGCTTCGACGCCCTCGTCAGCGCCCGTCTGCCACTCGAGTTCGGGCCGGCGTTGCAGCCAGCGTGGCCCAGCTTCCTCGACGACGTTCGCCCGATGGGCAGTGCGCGCCGGTGGTGGCTCGCGCGCCTCGGCTTGCCTGATGCTCCCTCGAGTGACTTCTTGCTCGTTCGGGAAGGAACGGCGGCGCCCATCGGGAACCTTCGCGTCGAGGAGTCCGTTCCTCCCCGCGGCCCGCCTCCTCGGCGATTTCCTCTGACGGCGGTCGTCGCGCGCGAGCACGACTTCATCGTGTGGGCCGCGGAGTACGGTGCGCAGGTCGGTGGCGCCACCGGCGCAGGTGGTGAGTCGCCCAAGCTCCTCCTCCGACGTGACGCGGACAGCCAGGTGTGGATCGACGTCTGGCAGGACGAGCCCGACCAATCCGCCGCGCACGTGCTGGTGAAGTTCGCCAGAGGAAAGCGCGAGCGAGATCGCCTCATTCTTCGCTCGGAGTTCGCGTACTACAGGGCGCTTACCAGGTTGGGGTTCGACACCATTCGAGGAGAAGGGCTCGAACTTCACGAAGGCGAGGGCGGCCCGAGCCTGTGGCTGCCGCGCTTCGACGTGGAGCGGCGCGATGGCCGTGAGGTGCGGCTCGGGATCGAGTCCATCTATTCCCTGTGCGGCGCGGCTCCCGGTGCACGGCTTCGTCATCAAGACGTGCTCGCCACGCTCGAGTCGGTGTTCCCCGCGGACCGCTGGCCCGAGGTCGTCGCCGAGTACGTGGAGCGCGACGTGCTCAACCTCGTCTTCGGCAACTCGGACAATCACGGCCGGAACATGTCCGTGTTGCGTCGCGCCGACGGGCCACGGCTCGCGCCCATCTATGACTTCGCGCCGATGAAGATGGACCTCGAGGGGGTTTCCCGCTCCACGACGTGGGGCCCCTTCGAGCGAGGTGGCGACGTCGACTTCAACCAGGTCTTCAAGTCGCTCGGTCCCCACGAGCCGCTGGTGCGGGCGCGAGTCGGTGCGCTGGCGAGGCGGCTCGTCGACCTTCCGGACCTGCTCCGGGAGGTGGGGGTGCCCGACGAGACCCTCGCGTTCCAGGCCCTCGGCCTTTTCCAGACGCAAGCACGTCTGCGCACGTGGGGCCTGCTGTGAGGCGGGCCGATATCGCTCGAATGGGGCCGCTCGAGCGCAAGGCGCTCCTCGACGAGGTGGCGTCGCTGGTGCTCACCGGGCAGTGGCGTCTCGGAGAGGCCGTGCGATTCCTCCGCGCCGTCGTGCTCGGCAGGAGCCGGCCCGCGTTCGCGAAGCTCGTCGGCGTTTCTCCCGCGGCGCTGCAACAGCTCGAGGACTGGCCAGATGCGAACCCGACCCTCGAGACGCTCAACCGGGTGCTGGGTCCGTTCGGAGGGGCGGTGGGCCTCGTCTTCCCCAGAATGGTGCCGCGGCCACCACCGACCGCGGAAAGCGAGACGAGGCATGCCGCGCTCGAGGCCGCGCTTCGGGGCACGCGGCGTAAGAAGAAGTCGGGTCAAGCGGGCCTGTGACGGTCACCTCGGTTCGACGACGATGAGCTCGCTTGGGTCTGGCGCGTTCTCGTCGCGGCCGCGGCCGAAGGGCAGGTTGTTGTCGTTGACGATGGCGACCCGGCCGTTCGGAAGCACGGCCACGCCTTCGATGGTCCAGAACGGGAAGGTGAAAGTGCCGCCATCGGGCAGCTCGAGGTCGAGCAGGTCGGCCGCGGTGTGCTTCGTCACGACGCCACCCTCGCTCGATGGGAGCGTGAAGCGCACGAGCCGCTTGAAACCATCGCTCCGGCGCTCGGTGTCGTCGCGCTCGAGCGCGTAGCCGGTGCGCTCGTCGAGGAAGGTGAGGTCGCCCACGGCCGTCGCGCGCGGGTCGAGCGGGTAGCGGAAGGCGATGCCAGTCCACCGCCTGGTGGCGAGGTCGAAACGAAACGCGAGGCAGTCGGTCTCGCCGGCCAGTGGCTTCTCGAGCATCGCGATGAGGTGTCTTCCATCGGCGGTGAGCGCGAGGTTCTCGAAGCCAGAGCTGCGTCCCACCCGCGGCAGGACGTCGGTCGCCTTCCACGGCAACCCGGCGCGCGTCTCGTCCTTCAGGTCGATGGACCGGTCTCCGATGAGCGCGACGGTCTGGAGCCACGGCGCTTCCTCGTGGGCCACCGTCAGCGCTCGCCAGTCGAACGACTGGAGCGTCACCCGGGCGCCGGCGTCGGCCGCGAGGACCTTGCGGATGACGAGCCGCGCGAGGGGCTCCGGTGCATCGGCAGTGAGCCCGTGCCGTGCACCTTCGTCTCGATATTGAGTGGCGCCGGCAGCCGCAGCGCATCGTCGAGTGACATCACGCGGTGGCTGCCGCCGTCGAGGCGCTGCAGCGGGTAGGTCGAAAGTCGCCCGTCACAGTCGTTGCGCACGAGCTGGGCGAGCGGCGTGGCGGCGATGAAGCCGGCGTCGGCCTTCGCGCGCGGGCACTTCGGCGGCGCGAGCTGCGGGTCGTGCCAGACGATGGCGTCTCCGTCGGCAGTCGCCGAGAGGTCGAGCTCGAGCACGGTCGCGCCAGCGGCGAGGCCGGCCTTGAACGCCGCGGGCGTATTCTCCGGAGCCAGCCCGCGCGCGCCCCGGTGGCCCTGCACGACGAGGCCCGCATCGAGGAACGCGCCCGCGAGGTCCGGGCGATCGGTGATGACGCCGTCGACACCCCAGGCCAGCAACGTGTCGAGGCGGTGGGGCTCGTTCACCGTCCAGGGAATGACGACGAAGCCGGCCTGGTGGAGCGCCTTCACCTGCGCTCCGTCGACCAGCAACCGGTGGTCGGGCGAGACGATGGGGGCCCTCGCTCCGTGGGTGAGCGCGTGCGTGCGCAGGGCCTCCATCGTGCGCAGCAGCAGAGGCCCGGTGCGCCGCGGAGAGTCAGGAGCCAGCAGCACACCGCCATCGTGCACGAGCGGGAAGGGTGGCTCGAGCACCCGCCCGCGCGCGTCGAGGTGAACGAGGAACGGGCCGTGCTCGTCGCCGACCCAGAAGGTGCCGTCAGGCGCACGGACCAGTGACTCGGGGTCGAGGTCGGCGCCAGTCAGCACGCGCTCGGTCGTGAAGTGGTTGCGAATGGGCCAGTCGAGGTGCCGGCCGGGGTCGGAGAGCACGAAGGCCTCGGTCGCCGTCAGGGCACCCGAAGTGAAGTCTGCCTTCAGGCGGTACGCGCGCAGCTCGAAGTCCGACGAAGTCTCGGGCGTGCCGTAACCGTTGTCAGAGATGGCGAGGAACCCATCACCATCGACCTGCAGCGACGAGAAGCCCTGCACGGGCTGCGACGGAAACGGCCCGCCGCGCTCGATGAAGTGCCCGCTCGAGGGGCCCTCACGAAAGGTCATCGCCGGGAGCTGGGCATGTCGAACCAACTGCGCTCGGCTCGGCGCGACGCGGGGCGTCTCGACGGCAAGGGGCCGGCACCCCACCGAGGACAGGCCCACGGCGAGGGCGATCGTCGACACCAGCCAGCGGGTGCGTCTCGTCATGCGCCACACCATGGTGTTGCGAAGCGACGGGAGCCAGCGGTTCGACATCGACCTCCGGGGCGAGCGCGTCATCGAGGTCCACGGGCGGCGCAGAGGAACGCTGGTGGTGGTGGCCGAGCGTTAGAAGCTCGTCCCGAACGCCAGTCGCAGCTCCGGGAAGAAGTTCGGCCACGCGCGCACGGTGCCTCCGCCAGACAGCTGGAGCGACAGGCCGAAGTGGCGCGCCAGCCACCAGGTGAACTCGAGCGCGCCCGCGACGTGGAAGCCTTGAAAGGCCGCGTCGGGCAGCTCCACGCGTTTGAAGCCGGCCAGCGCAGACAGTCGCAGCGTGAGGCCCTTGTCGTGCTCGTCGCGCCAGTCTTCGAAGAGCCACCGCAGCCCGCCCCGCGCGTACCAGCTCCGCGTCACGAAGAGCGCCGAGCCACCGGCCTCGAGGTCGACCCAGGGAATGAGGTGCACGGTGGCCGACGCGCCCAGCAGGTCGGGCCAGCCAGTGAACGTCGACACCCGCACCGTGGCCACCAGCCGCGGGCGTTCGACGTCAGCGGCGCTCAGCAGCGCGATGAGGGCGAGGAGCGGCACTACTTGATGAGGCCGATCTCACGCAGCCGCTGCTTGAGGAACTCGTCGGCCGTGATGTCGGGGAACTTCTTCGGCCGGTCCGCCGACACGAAGCGCTCGTTGATGGCGAGCGAGCAGTCGGGGAACGGGTGCACGAAGAAGGGCATCGAGTAGCGCACCACGTCGTCGTCGGTGCTCTTCGGGTTCACCACGCGGTGGGTCGTCGAGGGCACGACGCCGTTGGTGCAGCGCTGGAGCATGTCTCCGGAGTCGACGACGATCTGCCCTTTGAGCGCGTCGATGGCGATCCACTCGTTCTGGCGCGTGAGCACCTCGAGTCCGGACGACGTGGACTCACACAAGAGCGTGATGAGGTTGATGTCTTCGTGCTCGGCCGCGCGCACACCGCCGGGAATGAACATGTCCTTGAGCGGCGGGTAGTGAATGATGCGCAGAATCGAGTTCCCGTCGCGCGCCATGTCCGAGAAGAACGGGCGCGGGAGCTGGAAGTAGTCGGCGAGCGCCTGCAGCATGATGGCCGCGGCGCCGTCGAGCGCGTGGAACAGGTCGAGCGTGTTGGCCTTGAAGGTGGCGAGCTCGGTGGGCCACAGGTTCGCGCCGTAGATGGAGCGCTTCGCGTGGTTGTCGGGCAGGTCGCGGCCGACGTGCCAGAACTCCTTGAGGTCGCCGACCTTGCGGTCCTTCGCGTGCTCCTGGCCGAAGGGCGTGTAGCCGCGCTGCCCGCCGCCGCCGGGCACGAAGTACTTCTTCTTCACGTCCACCGGCAGCGCGAAGAGCGCCTCGGCGTCCTTGTACGTGCGGCGAATGAGCGCGTCGTCGACGCCGTGGTTGATGATGGAGACGAAGCCGAACTCCGTCAGGCCGTCGCCCCAGGCCTTGATGAAGCCGTCACGCTCGGCCGGCGTGCCGTGGGTGTACTTCGAGAGATCGAGAACGGGGATGCGCTTGGACACGGCGACGCTTGTACCGCGTGTCGCGCGGGCCACCAAAAGCCCGACTGCGCGGCGTACAACCGCGCTCATGGGACGACATGCGTGGGGCTGGGGTCTCGAAGAGCGCGCGATTCCACTCGATGAGGTGCGTCCGCGGGTCGAGCCATTCTTCGGTGCGAGGGACGAGCTGAAGGGTGCGCAGCCGAGGGTGCCAGCGCCGCGGGTCGAGGTTCCTCTGGCAGTACGTGCCTTCGCTTCGGCGGCTGATGACGTCCGGGCGGCCCACGCGATGGGGAAGGCGTACCCCGACCGCGTGCGCGGGTTCCGCGGAGACTTCTCGTCTGCGCCAGACCTGGTGGTGACGCCGCGCTCCGAGACGGAGCTGGTGCAGGCGCTCGAGTGCGCGACGGTGGAGAAGCTCTCGGTCACTCCGTTCGGCGGCGGCTCGAGCGTGGTCGGTGGCGTAGAGCCAGTGCTCGGCACGGGCCATCGCGGCACCATGACGCTCGACCTGTCCGCCCTGGGCCAGCTGCGTGAGGTCGACGCCGTCTCACGGCTGGCGCGCATCGAGGGCGGAGCGTTCGGCCCGGCACTCGAGACGCAGCTCGGAGCGCATGGGCTCACGCTCCGGCACTTTCCGCAGTCCTTCGAGTTCTCGACGCTCGGCGGGTGGATCGCCACTCGCGCCGGCGGGCATTTCGCCACCGGGCCGACCCACATCGACGACCTCGTGCACTCGGTGCGGCTGGTGACACCCTCGGGGCTCTTCGAGACGAAGTCGTTCCCGGCGTCGGGCGCGGGTGTCGACCCGAACCGGTTGGTGCTCGGCAGCGAAGGCATCTTTGGCGTCATCACCGAGGCGTGGATGCGCGTTCGCCCGAAGCCGACGTTCCGCGCGAGCGCGTCGGTGCACTTCGACGAGTACCGGGCGGCGGTCGATGCGGTGCGGGCGTTGGCGCAGTCGGGCCTGCAGCCGGCCAACTGCCGCCTGCTCGACCCCGCCGAGGCGATGGTGAACGGCGTGACGTTCGACGGGTGCGCGGTGCTGGTGCTCGGCTTCGAGTCAGCGACTCATTCCATGCGGGAATGGATCGACCAGGCGCTCCGAGTGACGGCCCAGTTCCACGGGCGGTGCGAGAAGGGAGCGCAAGTGCTCGACGGCGCCGGAGAACGTGCCGATGACGCAGGCCAGTCGTGGCGGCGCTCGTTCCTCCAGGGGCCGTATCTGCAGGACGCGCTCATTCGTCTGGGGCTGGTGGCTGACACCTTCGAGACGGCCTGCACGTGGAGCCGCTTTCACGCGCTCTACGCGGGCGTGACGGGCGCGGTGATGGAGGGGCTCCAGCGGCTCTGCGGCGGCGGCGTGGTGTCGTGCCGCTTCACGCACGTGTACCCCGATGGCCCGGCGCCGTACTTCACCTTCATCGGACCTGCGCGCGAAGGAGAGGAACTGGCGCAGTGGGCCGAGCTCAAGCGCCTCGCTTCGGACGCGGTCGCTGCGCATGGAGGCACCATCACGCACCACCATGCGGTCGGGCGCACGCATCGGCCCTGGTACGAGCGGGAGGTGCCGGCGGCGTTCCGCGCATCGATGGCGGCCGTGAAGCGTCAGCTCGATCCCGCGGGGCTGCTCAACCCGGGCGTTCTTCTCGACCAGCAGCTGTGACCTTGCGACGCAGAGCAGGTGCACGCCACGATGTCGCTGTGGAACCGCGCACGTACTCGATCGCCCAGGCCCGGAACGCATTCTCTCGCCTCGTCAGAGAGGTCGAACGAGGCGGCGCGATCGTGCTGACGCGTCGGGGCAAGCAGGTGGCCGTCGTTCTGTCGCAAGCGGAGTACGCAAGGCTCCGGTCGGGCGCGTCGCGGTTCCGCGAGGCCTTCGCGGCGTTCATGGCCTCGCGTCCGACAGGTGGCTGGCTGACGGAGAAGCAGATTCGAGCACTTCGAGACCGGCGACCGGCCCGCCGGGTGACGGTATGGAAAGTCGATTGCCCCTGAACGCCCGCCCCCGGCTCGTGTCATCGAGTTGGTGAGGTGGCACTCAACGTCGGCTTCGACGCAAACCCGCCTGACAGCCCTCTCGCCCGGTGAGAATTCCGCGTGGCCCCTCAGTTGACGCGAACGTGACGTGTGCCCTACGCGGCGCTCCCTTCGAGTCGGGGAGGCCCGGTTGCTTCAGCTGCGCGCCATGGTGGGAGTCGTCTTCATCGCGTCCAGCGCGGTGGCGCAGACGC
The DNA here is from genome assembly GCA_025459425.1 of Myxococcaceae bacterium. Classification (GTDB taxonomy): domain Bacteria; phylum Myxococcota; class Myxococcia; order Myxococcales; family Myxococcaceae; genus Xiheimicrobium. The sequence goes on from JALOQF010000024.1 coordinate 62,146, forward strand.
CCACTGGCCCCAGCGACGACCCGGCTCCAGCCGAGGCCACCACTGCGACGCCGAAGCCCGTTCCTCCGCCGACGACCAAAGACGCGAAGAAGGACAAGGACTCGGACGACGACCGGCCGCGCGGCTCCCAGGGCTTCGTCGAAGCACGCGGCGGCGGCGGCGAGCTCCACTTCGGCGGCTTCGACTTCGGCCTCACCTCGTTCTTCTCCTCGGGCCTCTACTTCGCGCCCGAGGCGTACACCGGCTCGCTCACCTTCTGGCTCGAGCCCTCGTGGAGCTTCGGGCGGCGCTTCCTCAAGGGCACCTGGTTCGAGCCGATGCTGCTGGCCGTGCGTCTGCCCATCGAGCTCGAGCTGGCCGGCAACGACGGGCGCTTTCGCAGCCCTGAGTTCGCGTCCTCGTCACTCTTTGGTGGGCTCCCCGAGGAAGGGCTGAGCCAGGCGCCCGGCTTCGGCCTCGTCGACGGCGCCGTTCGCCGCCCAGTCATTCTCGGAGACACGTGGATCAACCTCATCCACGGGCGCCTCTTCACCATTCCGAAGGTCGGCATCTCGGTGGCGTCGAGCCTTCGCTGGGCGCTCCCGACGTCGGTGGCGAGCCGCAACACCGGCTTCGTCAGCTCGCTCTCCATCGGCTTCATCGCCGACAAGACGTTCGGGCCGCTCCACCTCACGTACGTCTTCCGCCCCGCGAAGTACTTCTACGAGCGCACCACCAGCGCCATTCGCGGCACCCAGGACACCGTCGTCGTCAACGGCCGCACCGAGGAGACGTGGCGCCCTCCTTCGACCGGCGTCGCCAACCCGAACTTCGGCTTCATCAACGGCCTGTCGGCGTCGGTCGAGCTGCCGAAGGGCTTCTCG
>JALOQF010000251.1 GCA_025459425.1 Myxococcaceae bacterium
ACCGTTGGCCTTGCGCATCGCAATCTGCGCGGACGTCGGTTGAATGCGCCACATCGAGGTCGGGTCGACGCGGCACTGCTGCTGCTGACACGTCATGCCCGTCATGCACGTGGCGCAGGCGTCGCCGTTGGTGCCGCAGGCGAGCGGCTGGGTGCCTGGCTGACATGTTCCGTTGAGGCAGCAGCCCGAGGCGCAGGTGGCCGACGAGCACCCCGGGGCGCCGCCTGCCGCACCACCACCGACCGAGCCGCCTGCGCTGCCGCCGCCAGCGCTTCCGCCTGCTGAGGCGCCTCCAGCGCTCCCGCCAGCCGCTGCGCCTCCAGCGTCACCGCCGCCGAACCCGCCCGCTGTACCACCGGCGTCACCGCCAGCCACCCCACCACCGCTGGCACCGCCCGCTGCACCGCCGCCGCCCGTGCCCCCGCTCATTCCGCCACCGGTGCCACCGTCTGCCGTGGGCCTGCCGCCACCAGCCGCGCCGGGCCCCATCTCGAGGCTGGAGCTGCCGCAGGCGACGAACACCGAGAGGGAGAGCGCTGTGAAGACGAGACGCATGGTGGCGCCTCGTACACTGCCCCTCGTGGCCCGCGAAAGGCTCGTCGAGGCAGTCGGCTCCCTTTTGCACGAACGCATCGGCTCGGGCGGCGTGTCCGACGTCTTCCAGGCCGCCGACGGCCCCGAAGGCGGCTTCGTGAGGGCGGTGGCGCTGAAGAAGCGTCTGCGCGAGAGGGTCGGCCAGTGCGCCTGATCCGCGCGAAGATGGCCACCTCCGGCGGCTCAGTCCCAAGGACCTCTGCTCCCGCACGGGCCACAAGACGTGGCGAGCCAGGCGCACGGCCTCGTCAGCGCGCGACGACGCGCTTCAGCTCGTCGAACGACGCATAGAGCGCCTCGACCGAGGGCAGCACGAACAGGCGCTTCTGCATCTGGTCGATGCGGAACTCCTGCGCGCAGATGCGCTCGACGTCGAACGGCAGGACCTCGGGCTCACCGGACAGGGCGTAGACGCACTCGCCCACGCTCGAGGCGATGCCTGCGCCGAAGACGCGGCGTCCGACGGGCGTCTCGACCAGCCCGAACTCGAGCGTGAACCAGAAGTAGCGCTCGAGGCGCCGCAGCCGCTCCGGCTCGGTGAAGTACCGGCGCGCGAGGCGCCCGTAGGCCTCGCAGTACTCGGCGTACGTGCGGTCGGCGTAGAACGGCACGTGCCCGTACAGGTCGTGAACGATGTCTGGCTCGGGCGTGTAGTCGAGGTCCTCGCGGTCGCGCACGAAGTGCCCGATGGGAAACGTCTTCTCGGCCAGCAGCGTGTAGAAGCCGCGCGCGTCTTCGAGTCCCTTCACGAAGACGCCCTGCCAGCCGGTGAGCGGCGCCAGCCGGGCGTTCACCGCCGCGAGCGAAGGAATCGTCTCGTGGTCCATGTCGAGCGCGCGCAGGCCTGCCTCGAACATCGGCACGAGCTGCTGGCTTCGGCGCGGGCGCTGCGTGCGCACCACGTCGCCCCACGTCGCGTGCTCCTCGGCGCTGAAGGGCCGGGGGCCCGGGGGCAGTGACGACGTCGTGACCGCGACGGACTGGAGCATGGTGGTGGTTCCCCTCAGCGGGTGGCGCCCACCACCGTAGGGGCCCGCGCCGTCACGGGATAGTGACAAGGTGCTGCCAGTCTTTGTGTACGCACAGCACAAAGGTCAGCTGCTTCCGAGAACGGGCGCGGGCCTCGAGCCATCGCGGGTTTCGTCATCGGCTGGTCGCGAGCCAACGTCCACGCCGCAGTGCGGCGGAGGTCGAGCCCATCGTCGGTCGGGCTCGTCTAGGCTGCGCGCCGAAAGCGCTGCCGTCGTCCTGCCTCGTCATTCGTCAGTCGCGACATGCTCATCACCTGCTACCACCACGTGGGCGAGCCACCGGCCTCGGCGCCACACCAGCGCACGTGGGTCTCGCAGCAGCACCTGGCGGCGCAGGTCGAGTTGCTCGCCAGGCGGGGCTACGCGTTCGTCACCGCGTCCGAGGCCGCGAAGCACCGCGCGCGGAAGGTCGTCTGTCTCAGCTTCGATGATGGCTTCGCCGACGTGCTCGAGGCGCTGCCGGTGCTCGAGGCCTTTGGCGCCGTCGGCACCGCGTACGTGGTGACGAGCGAGATTGGGCAACGCGACCGGGCGTGGGACGGCGGCCATCGCACGGCCTTCGCCACCGCGGCGCAGCTCCAACACCTGGCGAGCCGCGGCTGGGAAATCGGCAGCCACGCCGACCAGCACGTGCGCCTCGCTGGGCAGCCCGAGAAGACGCAGCGGGCGTCGCTCGAGGCCTCGCGGGAGCGCCTCGAGCACCTCACCGGGCGGCCACCGCGCTCCCTGGCGTACCCCTACGCGAGCTACGACGAAGGCACCCTCGTGGCTGCGAAGGCGCTCGGCTTCACCTCGGCCGTTCGCCTCGGCGGTGGGCTCAACGACGAGCGCACCGACGCGCTTCAGCTCAACCGCGTCGGCCTGTGCGGACATCGCTGGTGGGAGCGCCTCGAGCGCCTCAAGCTGGCCTGGACCCTGCGGGGGTGGTACCCGCGGCGTCGGCCTCCGTCGCTGACGGCCCCCGCATGAGCTGGCTCGCTTGTCCCGATTGTCACCGTGCGCTCGAGGGCTCGCGGTGTTCCGCGTGTGACCGCGTCTTCCTCGCCGAGGCTGGCGTGCTCGCGCTGCGCAGCCGCGCCGCCGAGGCCAGCGCCGCCGAACGCCACTACCTCGACCTCTACCAACGCACCGCCGACCCGTGGGCCTACGAGCACCTCGCCGTCGAGCGCCTCAAGGCCGAGCGGGTGATGGCGCTGGTCGACCGCCTCGCGCCCGACGGCAGCCTCGTCGTCGAGGCCGGCTGCGCCACGGGGCACATCACGCGCCGCCTGGTGAGGCGCGCGGTGTCGGCGGTGGTGTTCGACCTGGTGCCCCAGGCAGTGGCGACGACGAAGGCGCTCGTTCCGGCTCCCCGGGCCGACGTCGAGTACGTGGTGGCCAGCGCGACCGAGCTGCCGCTCGCCGACGGCACCGTCGACCTGCTGCTGCTGCTCGATGGGCCGCTGTCGTGGAAGCTCACCGAGGCGCAGCTGCGCCAGGTCTTCGACGAGGCCCAGCGGGTGGTGAAGCCCGGCGGCCGAGTGCTGGTGATGGACTACCTGACGCCTTCGAAGTTTCCGCTGCTGCGCGAGGCGGTCGTCCGCTCGCCGCTGCGCCTCGTCGCCGAGCACCCCTTCCCCGACCGGCTCTCGTACGTGCTCGAGAGCATGCTGCGGGCGCTGCGCGGGCTCGGCGTCGTGCGCTGGTTCTTCTCGAGCTCCACCGTCGGGCGCGTGCTGGCGGCCCTCTCGAAGCCCTTCGGTCATCTCGGCTCGAAGCACGTCGTCCTCGAGTGCGAGCGCCCCCACCTGCCATCGCAATAAGCGCGACCGGGGCCGGGGCGTGTCCTAGACCCGCAGGCGCATGCTCCCGTTCGGCCGACTCTCTGGCGTGTTGCAGCCGCTGTTCTCGTTCCGCTCCGACGTCGACTGCGGTGTGGGTGACTTCGCGGCGCTCGACCCGTTCTTCTCGTGGATGCAGCGGGCCCAGCAGCGCATGCTCATGGTGCTGCCGTTGCTGCCCACGACGCCGGGAGACCCGAGCCCGTACTCGACGCGCTCGGCCTTCGGCCTCAACCCGCTCTTCCTGCACCTCGACTGGCTCGAGACGAAGCCCACGTGGAGCGACGCCGAGAAGCGCGCCCTCGACGAGGCGCGGGCCTCGCCCACCATCCGGTACGACCTGGTGTTCCCCCTCAAGACGGCGGCCCTCTCGCGGGCCTTCGACGCCTTCGAGGCGCAGGGGAAGACGGCGCAGCGCGACGCGTTCGAGCGCTTCTGCGCCGAGCAGGCCTTCTGGCTCGATGGCTATGGGCTCTACTCGGCCCTCTCTGAGTCCTTCGACGCCAGGCCTTGGTGGGACTGGCCGGTGCCGCTGGCCACGCGTCAGCCGCAGGCGCTCGAGGCTGCGCGGCGGCAGCACGAGCGGCGCGTGCGGTACCACCAGTGGCTCCAGTGGCTGTGCGACGAGCAGTGGAAGCGGGTGCGCGCGCAGGCGAAGGCGAAGCAGGTGCTGCTGTGCGGCGACGAGCCCTTCATCATCGGCCAGGACAGCGCCGACTGCTGGGCCAATCAGCGCTTCCTTCGCCGGGACGCGCGGCTGGGCGTGCCGCCCGACGACTTCTCGGCCGACGGCCAGGACTGGGGCCTGCCGTGGTTCGACTTCGAGGCCATGGAGCAGGACGGCGACACCTGGCTCAAGGCCCGCGCGAAGGCCGCGGCGGCCACCTACGACACGCGGCGCATCGACCACGCCATCGGGTACTTCCGCCAGTACGTGCGCGACGCGCAGACGCCCAAAGGGCGCTTCGTGCCGGCCGACGAGCCCGCGCAGCAGCACCGGGGCGAGCGCAACTTCCGCCTGTTGTCGGAAGGCACCAGCATCGTGGCCGAAGACCTCGGCGTCATTCCCCGCTTCGCCCGCGACACGCTCGCGCGGCTCGGCCTGCCCGGCTACCAGGTGATGCGCTGGAGCCGCGAAGACGGCATCTACCGCGACCCACGGCACTACCCCGAGGTGTCGCTCGTCACCACCGGCACCCATGACACCGAGTCGATGCGCGCGTGGTGGGAAGGCGCGCAGGGCTGGGAACGTGAGGCCGTGTGCCGCACGTGGCCCGAGCTGTGGCGCTTCACGCCGCCGCCGGCCGACTTCACGCCCGAGGTGCACGAAGCGCTGTTGCAGGCCGCGCTCAACGCGCAGAGCGACTGGTGCATCATTCCGTGGGGCGACGTCTTCGGAGACCCGGAGCGCATCAACACCCCCGGCACCGTGGGGCCGCACAACTGGGCCTTTCGCATGAAGCCGCCCGTCGAGTCGTTGGGCACGCGGGAAGACACGGTGCGTGCGGCCGACTGGCTGGCGCGGCTCACCCGCGAAGCGCGTCGGAGCTGAGTCTCGAGCAAGCTGGTCCCGATGGGAGGCCTCGACGAGGCGGCAGGCCACGCGCTGCGCTCCTTCTTCGGGCTCCCTCCGTGAGCGTGCCGCCTGGCCTGCCCAGATGCAGTCCGGGAAGGAACGAGGGCGCTCCGAAGCCTCGAGGTCAGACAGGGGCGACGGAATGAGCGCGGGCCGTGCGCTCGTCCCGCCCCTGGTGTGGCCGAGGCGATGCGGCCCCACGCGCCGCGCGTCCACCAACTCGCGTCACGAACACTGCCGAGCCGGGGCGCGGCGCCAGGGGGGTGTAAACAAGGTGACGGATTCCGTCACCCAGGTGACGTCACCTGGGTGACGCTTTTCGTCACCTGCTTTACACCCCCTCCGAAACGAGGGGGCCCTCGGTCCTCGTCAGGTCATCACGCATGGACGGCGTGTGATTCAGCGGCGCATTCGCCTCTCGAGGCATCGGAGCGCCCGCTTCGCTCCCGCCTCACCCTTCAAGCATGCCGAGGCGACTCACCGCCCCGCCGCGGCGAGCGCCTGCGCGAAGAAGCGGGAGTGCACGGCGAGCTGCCGCATCGAGCCCTCGACGTCGCGCTGCGCCTCGGCCGACAGCGCCTTGAACGGCACCACGTGCTCGTCGGGCACGTAGCGGAAGGTGAAGTTGATTCGCCGCGTCTGAAAGTCGCTGACGTTCACCTCGAAGCGGTGCCCGCCCTTCGTGTCGACGCGCTGCACGCGGTGGAAGGTGCGCTTCTTCCACTGGTCGCCGCCGAAGAGCTGCAGGCTGCCGTCGTCGAGCCACTGCTGCTCCACCACGTCGTCGCGCTCGCCTGGCTTCGACGAGGTGACGAACTGGAACAGCGCTCGCTCGCCCAGCGACAACGAGGCCACCGGGCCCGGCTCGAAGTCCTTGTGCTCGCCCACGCGCGCGGTGTCGACCCACCGGCCGTCTTCGAGGCGGCTGCCATAGAAGTTCACCAGGCAGGTGTTGAGGTGCCAGCCCTTCGGCATGTCGTCGCCGCGGAACATGCCGCGCGCGCGGGCCTCCATCTCGGCCACCAGGGTCGCCAGCACGCGGGGAAACGGCTCGGCCTCGACGCAGCGGTCGTGCACGCCGTGCGGTGGCCGGTAGTAGTCGAGGCAGGCGAACTGCCAGTTGCCCAGCCAGTACACGGGGCGCAGCAGGCGCCGCTGCGTCTCACCGGGCGGGAGCGGCCGGAAGTCCGAGAAGCGGTTCTCCCAGATGGGGTGCAGCGTCGACAGCCACGCCAGCACCTCGGCGCGCGCGGCCTTCGACAAGAAGCCCGCGTCGTAGTGGAGCCCCTGCGTGCGGGGTTTCGCTTTCGAGCGGAGCGGCCAGCGGGAGCGCATCGTGAAGCGCCCATAGCATCGGCGGTCGCCGTTGCGCGTCACCCCGCGTGTGAGAGGCTTCGAGGTCAATGAGCGACCCGGACGGCCCAGCGCCGCGCAGCACCGTGAAGGGCGTCTACGAGATGTTGTGGGACTGCGCGTATTGTGACGCGCGCGAGCTGCTCGGCCGCACGCACCGCTACTGTCCCGGGTGCGGCGCCCCGCAGGACCCGGCGAAGCGCTACTTCCCGCCCGAGGGGAAAGAGACCGTCGCGAGCGCGGCGTACGACGGCGCCGACCGCACCTGCCCGGCGTGCCAGACGTCCACGGGGGCGAAGTCGAAGCACTGCGCCCACTGTGGCGCGCCCCTCGACGGCGCGAAGGAGGTCGCCCGGGTGCAGGCTCCGCTGGCGCCGAAGCCCGTCGCCCCACCGCCGCCCGCGAAGAAGAAGGAGAGCAACTGGTTCCTCCTCACGGTGGGTGGGCTGTTGCTCCTCACGTGCCTCACGGTGGGCCTCGTCAACTCGATGGGGGACGGCTCTTCGGGCGGAAGCGGTGGGGTTTCGACGACGGTCGAGGCGACGGTGACGGCCCACGAGTGGGTGCGCGAAGTGGACGTCGAGGCGCTCGTCGACCGCGACGTCGAAGCCTGGTGTGACGAGGTGGCCCCGGCGGCAGTGGTGACGGCGCGCACGCAGCAGGCCCGCGGGAGCCGCAAGGTGCCCGATGGCGAGTCGTGCACCCTGAGGAACGTCGACCGCGGCGATGGCACCTTCGAGAAGCGCGAGGACTGTCAGCCGAAGTTCCGGGACGAGCCCGTGCTGGCCGAGCGCTGCACGGTGCGAGAGCAGGGCTGGAAGGTGGTGCGCACCGAGACGCGGCGTGGGGCCGCCACCGCCGCCGCCGAGTGGCCCTCCCTCACGACGGCCGAAGGGCGCGAGCGGGCCGGGGCGCGGCGCGAGTCGTGGGCGCTGGTGCTGCAGGTGCCGGGGCGACAGGTGCGCTGCACGATGGCCACCGAGGCCAGGTGGCGCAGCGTGAAGGACGGTGAGGTGCGAACCGTCGCGCGTGGCGGCCTGCTCGACGGCAAGCCGTGTTCGTTCTGAGGGGGCTCCTGTGGCCGAGGGGTTCGCTGGGTCACGCCTCGGCAGGTGCTCAGGAGCACCCGCTTGGCACGCCGCCCGAGAGCCGCAGCGGGGTGGGCGCGCGGAGCCACGCGTAGGCCTCGGCGAGGGCGCGATGCGGGTCCGTGGTGATGACGGCGCCGTGCCCGACGACGATGCGCTGGAACGGCAGCGAGAGGATGCGGTCGAGGCTCCGCCTCGCGGCGGCGCGGTCGGCGAAGGAGGACCAGCGAATCACCCGGCTCAAGGCAACGCGGTCGTAGAAACCCGCGAGCGTCGTATAGGTGCGCGTCCACCAGTGCGCGGGTCGTCCAATCTGGTGCACGGCGTCTGCGACCACGAGGGTGCGCGAGGGCCGGTGGAAGAGCACCGACTCTTCAAGACGGAAGCCGTCGATTCTGAGCTCGTCGACGAGCCCCTCGAAGGCGGGGGCCGGCTCGCCGTGGACCCGGTCGATGTCGAGGTCCCGACGTTTTCGGCCCAGCCCGGGCGGGCCGTGGACCTGGGCCCCCGGAAACTGCGCCGCCCAGTCGCCGAGCCGGAGGTGGTGCATGAGGTTCGGCGCGTACAGGTGGGTGACGGGGCCGAGCGCCTCGACAGCCCTGCGTCGGTCGGGCGTGAGTGGAATCGGCGAGTGAACGAGCAGGCCATCGCGCAGGCGCAGCACCGTCATGTTGGCGGTGAGCTGCAGCCCGAGAAACTGCACCGGCGCCGTGTCCATCCAGACGCCTTCGTCCAGGTGCTGAAGCGCAGCCATCGTGCCTCCCCGTGAACTTGCACAGAAAGCCTTGCACCAGCCGAGGCCACTGGCCAGCCAGGGGCCGCCGGTGAACCGCTTCGCGCGTGCTGGCTGGAGGCCCGAGCCCTGCCCCCTGGCGTCACCAGGCTCGCCCAGACGCTCTCCATCGCGCTCACCACGGTGGGGCCGACGCTGCGAGCGCCAGGCCCAGCCTGCGAACACGCTGACGGGCGAGGCGGCGGTGGTGGCGGGCGGCGTGATGTTCTTCTTCTCGCTGCCCGAGCCGGGGACGACGAAGGAGGCGTCAGGACACCGTGGCGCGTCACGGGCCGAAGTCGACGGCCACCTCGAAGCACCGCGTCGCCGCTTCGGCCGGAAACGGAGCCGCTCGCGGCACCACGCACTCGCGCGCGGCGTCGTCGAGCAGCGCCAGCCCGCTCGGCGACAGCACGAGCCGCTCCGCAGCGAGGTTCGCCCCCACGCAGAAGCGCACGGGCACCCGGCCGAGCTGACGAAAGCGCCGCGCCGCCGCCGGGTAACAGTCGCGCGCCGCGGCCGCGAGTCGTGCGTGCACCCGGGCGGTCACGGCCTCGAGGTCGGCGACAGGCCCCTCGCGTCCAGCGCTGACACCACCGGGCCGGCCGGACTGGCCTGCGTCGTCGGAGCGTCCGGCTTCATCGGACTCATCGGCCGCGCTGCCGCTCGGCTCCCCGCCGGGAAGCGCATCGCGCCGCACCCCGTGGTCTGCGCTCGCGCCGAGGTCCGCCGCGGGCTCGTCAGGAGCGCGACCGTCCCGTCGGGCGTCGGTTTCATCGCCCCGCGAGTCGTTCCTGCTGGCGTCCTCCTGGCGCGCGACGGAGAGGGCCAGCGCGTCGTCCAGAGGGCTCGAGCGCTCACTGGGCAGACGTCGGGGCAGCGCGCTCGACCCTGAGGGGACGTGCGTGCTCGCGGCGCTGCTGCCCGGGCTCGACGGCGAGGCGCTCCCGGGAACCCTCGGCATCAGCGCACCCACCCGCAACACGTCGAGCGGCTTCGGCGCGGGCATGGGCCTCGAGGGCGCCGGCGTCGACGACAGCGCTGCCCACGACACGAGGCCCACGATGACATGGGCCGCCACCGACACCGCGACCGCGACCGGCCAGCGCCTCACGTGGGCCAGCGCGGCAGGAAGCCACCCGGGCCCACCGCCTCCATGGGCGTGCCGTAGACGGACGAGAGCCGCTCGGCCGTCAGCACCTCGGACGCGCGCCCGGCCGCCACCACCCGGCCCGCCGCCAGCAACACGACGTGCGTGGCGAAGTGCGCCGCGAGCGTCACGTCGTGCAGCACCGCCACCACCGCGTGGGTGTCGGAGACGAGGCCGCGCGCCAACGTCAGCGTCTCGACCTGGTGCCGCACGTCGAGGAAGGCCGTGGGCTCGTCCAGCACGAGGAGCGGCGCGTCTTGCACCAGGCCGCGGGCGAGGAAGACCCGCCGTCGCTCACCGCCCGACAGCTGAGACAGGGGCCGGTCGCCCACCGCGGCGACGTCGAAGCGCTCGAGCGCCTGGCGCGCCCGGGCCTCGTCTGCGGCCGTGGTGAGGCCCAGCGGCCCGGCGTGCGGAGCGCGGCCCATGAGCGCCACCTCGAGGGCGGTGAAGTCGAGGCCGTCGGGCACCTGCTGCGGCACCCACGCCACCTGCTGCGCGAGCAGGCGCGGCGCCGTCGTCGCCACGTCGTGCGGCCCCACCAGCCCCGTACCCCGGGCCGGCTTCACCAGCCCGGCCAGCACCTTCACCAGCGTCGACTTCCCGGCGCCGTTGGGGCCCAACACCGCCCACGCCTCGCCCGCCCGCACCGACCACGAGACGTCGTGGAGGACGGTGGCGGCGCCGTAGCCCGCCGTCACCTGCTCGAGGCGCGCCAGGAGCGTCATGGCTGCGTGAGCGCGGCCTTCACCTCGGCCTCGAGCGCCCTCACCTGCTGCGTGAACTCGGCCTCGTTGCCCGGCTGGTCGACCTGCCGCTTGAGCTGGTCGAGCTTCACGTTGAGCTGAATCTTCTTCTGCGACGTCGACAGGTCGCTCAAGAGCAGCTCGACGTTGGCCAGCATCTTCGCCTTCGAGATGACTTTCGGGGCGGCTGGCGCCTTCGGCTTCTGCGGGAGCTTGCTGGGCGCGGTGAGGTCGTCGACGACCTCCACCGGCTCGGGGTCGGCGCCCGGCACCTTCACCTCGCGCGACTTGCGCGTCTCGGGTTGCTCCGGAACCGTGACGGGCGAGGTGTCGACGCTCGTGTGTTCGACGCGCGTCGATTCTTCCCACCAGATGTAGGTGCCCACCGCTGCGATGGCGAGGACGGGCAGCGCCAGCCACACCAGCATGCCGCTCGACTTCTTCGACTGGACCGCTGGTGACGACGCGGGGCCGGGCGCGGGTGTCTGGTCGGGCGTCTTCACTGGTTCATCGGCGCGGGCCTCGAGTGGCTCGAGCGGCGTCGCGCGCGGTGCAATCTTCCCCCGGGCGGGCTCGGCCCTCGCGGGCGTCGGCAGCTCGGGCGCTGGCCGGGTGCCCGTCGTGCGCGAAGGAGACGCCGCCCGCACGCCGCTGGGCCGCGGCGCCGCCTTGCGGGCCGGGTCGCTCTTCATCGGCGCCAGCCCCTTCGACGCGCGGGCCTCGGGCAGCGTGCGGCTCGAGACGACGATGCTGGGCATCGTGGACGACTCGGGCGCGACGGGCTTGCCGCCGAGGGGCGCCGGGGCCTTGCGGGTGGGCTGAAACGAGAGCGCCTCGGGCGTGGCGCCTGGCGCGGTGGGCGCAGGCGGGGCGGCCGGCGCCGGCGCCACCGGCATCGCGTCGAGCGTCAACGCCGGGAGCGAGGTGGGCACCTCGCGCGTGGCCTTCGCGGGCCCGGGCTGCATCGTCTCTTCTTCGGGCTCGGCCGGCTCGTCGCTCAGCGAGCGCGCCTGCGCCTGCAGGTCGGCCAGCATCTTGCGCTCGCTCTGGTATTCGCTGGCGAACGCTTCGGTCATGAAGCGCGTCGCCGTCTCGGGGCCCGCCGCCGGGTCGAGCTCGAGCAGAATCGACAGCAGCCGGCCACGGAGCTCTTCGGCCGTCTGGAAGCGCTGGGTGGGGTCGGGCGCGAGCGCCTTCATCACCACCTCGCTCAGCTGCGGCGGGCACAGCGGCTCGACCTGGGCCAGGGGCGCGACCTTCGGGTTCGCCACCACCGCCATCAGCTCGCCCGGGTTCACGCCGTCGAACGGCCCCTGGCCCGCGACCAGCTCGTAGAGGCACAGGCCCACGGCGTAGAGGTCGCTGCGGCGGTCGACCTTCTGGTGCCGCGCCTGCTCCGGCGACATGTAGAGGAACTTGCCCAGCACGATGCTGGGGTGCGTGCGCGTGGCCGACAGCGTCGACTTGGCCAGGCCGAAGTCGATGACCTTCACCTCGCCCTCGTACGAGATGAGGATGTTCTGCGGGCTGATGTCGCGGTGAACGAGGTTCAGCTCCTTGCCGTCGTCGCCCTTCTTGCGGTGCGCGTAGGCGAGCGCGTCGAGCAGGCGCGTGACGACGTAGAGGCTGAACGACACCGGCAGCTGGAGCGACCGCTCGCGCGCCCGGGCCACCACGCGCCGCAGGTCCTTGCCGTCGACGAACTCGAGCGCGATGTAGGGCGCGCCGTCGTGCAGGCCCATGTCGAGCACCTGCGCGATGTTGCCGTGCGACAGCTTCACCAGAATGCGCGCCTCGTCGACGAAGCGCTCGACGAAGTCCGTGTCCTTCGCGAGGTGCGGCAGAATCTTCTTGATGACGCAGAGCTTCTCGAAGCCCTGCGCGCCCTCGAGCCGCGCCAGGAAGATTTCGCCCATGCCGCCCGTCGAGAGCGGCCGCAGGAGCGTGTACCGCCCAAAGCGCTGGGGCTTGAAGGGCCTGAGGCGTTCTTTGGGGGCTCCCTGGCTCATGGCGTTGGGGTGGTGCGACCATTGAACACCACCAGCCTGCGTGGCACCACCGCGAGTTATCGGCCAGAGGCCTCGCTGGTTTCGAGGCGCGCCTGCTCAGCGCCACTGCACGTGAAAGGTGCCGCCTGCCACGTCCTGGTCGATCAGCCGAACGGTGACGTCCTGCGCTCCGGCGAGTTCGAGGCCACGACCGATGACGCCGAGGTACCAGCCCGGGCGCGACACCCGGTTGCACCACAGCTTCGCCTCGGTGGGTCCGAGTCGGGAGAGGTGGGTCTCGGAGAAGTTGTTGCCCGTGCGGAACTTGTGCGACAGCCGGTCGAGGGTGCGCCAGGGGCCGATGACGCGCATGCCGGCCACCATCGCGCGGCCGATGAGGGTGTTCTGGTAGGCGTCCATGAAGCGCCGGCCGAGCTCACGGGTCTGCTCGAGCGGAGGCTGGCCCGGGGCCACGAGGCCGCCGGCGAAGTCGAGCATCTGCACGAAGGCGTCGAGGGGGTAGGCGGGGCGCAGCGGGCGGTCGACGTCGAGCCCCAGCGTCTTGAAGTGGGCGCGCACCTCGGGCGACAGCGGCCCCACCGCGCGCAAGAGGCCCTCGACGGTCTGGGAGAAGATGAGGTGCTCGTGCACGGCGGTGGCGGTAGTCTGACACGCCTCGCCCATGAGCACCCTCCCATCGATGCTCGTCACCGGCGCCAGCGACGGCATCGGTTTTCACACGGCCCTGCAGCTCGCCCTCGACGGTGCGCGGGTGCTGGTGCACGCGCGGAACGAGGCGAAGGCCACCGACGCCGTGCGGCGCCTGGTGGACGAGGGCGCGACGGCGCCGCAGCTCGTGCCGGTGTGGGGTGACCTCGCCGACCTCGCGCAGGTGCGTTCGCTGGCGGCGCAGGTTCGCCAGGCGGCGCCGACGCTCTCGGTGCTGGTGAACAACGCGGGCGTGTTCATGAACACGTACGAGCGCACCGCCGACGGCTTCGAGGTGGCGGTGGGCGTCATCCACCTCGCGCCGGGGCTGCTGTCGCACGTGCTGGTGCCGGTGCGCGAGGCCTCCTTCGAGGGCTACGCGGCGTACGCGGCCTCGAAGCTGATGAACGTGCTGTTCACCCATGCGCTGGCGCGGCACCTCGAGGGCCGGCGCGTCGCGGCCTTTGCCCTCCACCCGGGCGTCATCTCGACGAAGCTGCTCCAGACGGGCTTCGGCATGGGGGGCGCCGAGGTGGCGACGGGCGCCCGCACGAGCGTGTTCTGCGCCACGGCGCCCGGGCTCGAGGTGAAGACGGGCGCGTATTTCTCCGACGCGCGCGAGGTGCCGTGCGCGCCGCACGCGAACGACCCGGCGCTCGAGCAGGCCCTGTACGCGAAGAGCTGCCAGTTGGTCGGGTGTGCGCCGCTGACGTGAGCGGGGTCGTTCGCAGGGCAGGCGAAGGACGCGAGGCGGTCGCCGAACCACGGGAGGTCGGCTCGTTCGCAGGCGGAGGCCACGCTTCGGGGCGGGGCTGGGCCCACGTGCGCCGTCGAGCCGAGCCGCAGGTTTGCGCGCTGTGTCGTTGCTCCGGAGCGCCGGCATGTGACAATCGCGTCGCCGAACTCCCGCTCGGGGTTTCCCGGAGGTCGTCCCTGATGTCCCGTCTTGCTCGCGCGTTGTCGTGGAGCGTCGCCGTGTGCGCGCTCCTCTTCCTGTCCGACTGCACGAGCTGCGCCCGGCAGCCCGCGAAAGACACGCTCTTCGAAGAGGGGCGGCCCTGCGACCTCGACGAGACGTGCGAGACGGGCCTGTGCGACGTGGTGCCGGGGACGAACGACCGCGTCTGTCTGCGCAAGTGCACCACCGGGTGCCGCGAGTCCGACCAGTGCACGCGCCTCGCTCCCGAGCGCTACGCCTGCGTGCCGCAGCGCGCGGGCCTGTGCCAGTCGTGCCAGCAGGACGCCGACTGCCCCTACCCGGCCGACCGCTGCATCACCCTGGGCGCCGACAAGTTCTGCGGCCGCGACTGCAGCTTCGACTCGACCTGCCCCTCGACGTTCCGCTGCGCCGACGCCATCGCCGTCGACGGCACCTCGGTGACGAAGCAGTGCCAGCCCACCAGCGGTACCTGCGCCTGCATCGCCGCCACCGCGGGCCAGACGATGCCGTGCGAGGTGACCAACTCGTTCGGCACCTGCCTGGGCACCAGCACCTGCGCGCCGCCCATGGGCTGGGGCGAGTGCACCGCCCGCACGCCCATCTCCGAGCAGTGCAACGGCCGGGACGACGACTGCGACGGCATGACGGACGAAGAGATTCCCGACGTCACCTGCGGCGTGGGTGAGTGCGAGCGCCGCGTCGCCGCCTGCTTCAACGGGCGCCCCGCGACGTGCACGCCCGGCATGCCCGACCTCGAGGTGTGCAACCGCAAGGACGACAACTGCGACGGGCGCGTCGACGAGAACTTCGACCTCCAGAACGACGTCGGCAACTGCGGCACCTGCAACCGCGCCTGCGCCTTCACCAACGCGGTGCCGAAGTGCGAAACGGGCGCCTGCGCCATCGACCGCTGCCTCGCGGGCTGGGTGAACCTCGACGGCGTCGCGGCCAACGGCTGCGAGCACCCGTGCACACCGTCGAACGGTGGCGTCGAGGTGTGCGACGGGCGCGACAACAACTGCGACGGGCGCACCGACGAGGGCTTCGACCTCGTGGCCGACCCGATGAACTGCGGGCAGTGCGGGCTGGTGTGCAACGTCGCCAACGGCTCGGTGTCGAGCTACCGCTGCAACGCAGGCCGCTGCGCGGTGGGCCAGTGCTCGATGGGGCGGGGTGATTGCAATCAGGTCTTCGCCGATGGCTGCGAAGAGAACCTCGTCTCGTCGCTCACCCACTGCGGCCAGTGCGGCATGGCGTGCACGCCCGCCAACGCCACGGGGCTCTGTCAGGTGGGGACCTGCCGCATCGGCACCTGCAACGTCGGCTTCCGCGACTGCAACGCGATGGCGCAGGACGGCTGCGAAATCGAGACGAACGCCGACGTGAACAACTGTGGCCAGTGCGGGCGCGTCTGCTCGGCGGCGAACGCCACCTCGGCCTGCAGCGCCGGCGCCTGCACCTTCACCTGCCTCGCAAACTGGTACGACGTCGACAACAACGCCACCAACGGCTGTGAGTACGCCTGCGTGCGCACCAACAACGGCGTCGAGGCCTGCGACGGCATCGACAACGACTGTGATGGCCGCATCGACGAGGACTTCAACCTCATGACCGACGCGGCGAACTGCGGCATGTGCAACCGCGCGTGCATTCCGCCTCCGTTCGTGGCGGCGACGGCCTGTGGCGGAGGCCAGTGCGGGCTGACGGCCTGCGTGCCCGGCCGCGGCGACTGCAACGCGAGCTACGTCGACGGCTGTGAGGTCGACACCAACTCGACCGTCGCCCACTGCGGTCAGTGTGGCCGGCCGTGCAACGCGCCCAACGTGGCGACGTATACGTGCTCGAGCGGCACCTGCGGCATCAACACCTGCGCGCCGGGCCGAGGCAACTGCAACAACACGTACATGGACGGCTGCGAGGTCGACACCAACACCTCGGTGGCGAACTGCGGCCAGTGCGGCAACGCGTGCAGCATTCCCAACGGCACGCCGCGCTGCACCGCGGGCACCTGCCAGGTGAACACCTGCAACGGCACCTTCCGTGACTGCAACCTGTCCGCGACGGACGGGTGCGAGACGAACGTCGCGTCGTCGGTGACGAACTGCGGCGGGTGTGGCCAGACGTGCAGCCGGCCCTTCTCGACCGCCTCGTGCGTCAACTCGAGCTGCCAGTTCGTCTGTCTGCCGGGCCGCTTCGACCTCGACGGGGACCCGACGAATGGGTGTGAGTACGGCTGCACGCCCACCGGCAGTGACCTGCCCGACCTCGCCTTCGAAGACGCCAACTGCGACGGCTTCGATGGTGAGTCGACGGCCGGCGTCTACGTGGCGAAGACGGGCAACGACTCGAACCCGGGCACCCGCGCGGCGCCGCGCCTCACCATCACCGGTGGCATCAACCAGGCCCGGGCGCTCGGCCGCACGCAGGTGTTCATCTCAGAGGGCCAGTACGACGAGACGCTCACGTACTCGGCGCTCGAGTCGGGCATCAGCCTCTTCGGTGGGTACTCGGTCGCGAACAACTGGGCGCGCTCGAACGCGTACGTCACCGTCATCAACAGCACCGCCCGCGAGGCCGTCGTCGTGCGGGGCGTGACGCAGCCGACGCAGCTGCAGCTCTTGACGATTCGGTCGGCGAACGCCGCGGGCCAGGAGCCGAACGGTGACGGGCGCTCGAGCGTCGCGGTGCTGGCCGACGGCAACGGTGGGCTCCTCCTCGTCAATGGCTGCACGCTGCGTCCCGGCACGGGCTCGCCCGGTGCGGCCGGCGCTGGTGGGTCGATGGGCACGTCAGGAGGGAGCGGCGGCGTCGGCAACGCCACCAGCACCGGGTCTTCGGGGGCGGCGGGCTCGTCGGTGTGCGGAGCACCCGGCGGTTCGGGCGCCGTCGGCGTCGGTGGCGAGGCGAACGGCAACGATGGCGTCACCGGCGCGACGGCGTCTGGTGGTGCTTCGGGTGGCAATTCGGGCTCGGGTGGTACGCGCGGCAACTGCAACCTCACGTCGGCCAGCAATGGCGGCGATGCGCCCGGCGTCACGGCGAGCGGTGGGACCGGGAGCCCCGGCGCGCATGGCTTCCCTGGCGCAGCGCTGGGCACCCTCATGTCGGGCGTCTACCTGCCTTCAGCGGGTCTCTCGGGTCTGTCGGGCCAGACGGGCGGTGGTGGTGGCGGTGGAGGCAGCGGCGGCGGGACGCAGCGCGGCTCCGGGTTCGCCTGCTCCGGTTGCAGCAACCTCACGAGCGGTGGAGGAGGCGGCGGCGGTGGCGGCGGTTGTGGCGGAACCGGAGGCCAGGGCGGGCGCGGGGGTGGTGGCAGCTTCGGCGTGCTGGCCTCGAACGCGTCGGTCTCGGTCCTGGCGAGCACCATC
>JALOQF010000252.1 GCA_025459425.1 Myxococcaceae bacterium
TGCAAGACGGGCGCTGACTGCCCCTCGGGCGTGTGCCGGAGCGACCGCTCCTGCGAGACGTGCACCCAGGACTCGCAGTGCGCCGCGGGCAACGTCTGCGTCAATGGCTCCTGCACGGCGGCGTGCAGCGCGACGAACCCCTGCGGCGCCGGCCGCGACTGCTGCAACGGGCGGTGCATCGACACGCGCACCGACGCCGCCAACTGCGGTGCCTGTGGCACCACGTGCGGCGGTGGCGGAGCCTGCTGTCAGGGCCAGTGCCGCGCGCTCAACACCGTCACCAACTGCGGCGCGTGCGGCGTCACCTGCGGCGCCAACTCGGCCTGCTGCGCGGGCGCGTGTACGCCCACCAACTCGCTCACCAACTGCGGCGGGTGCAACGTGCGCTGCGGCGTCGACCAGTTCTGCGACGGCACGGTGTGCCGCAACCAGACGTTCCCCGAGTTCTGCGCCAACCGGAACGTCTTCGCCATCTACGACGGCCGGCCGCTCGACGACGCCGCCACCAACGTGCTGGCCAGCACCATTCGCAACAACTGCTCGATGCAGACGGTGATTCAGTACGGGCCGCAGACGAACGCGAGCTGGGTCGACCAGACGAACGGCGCGTTGCTGCTGGGCGGTGGCTCGACCGTCGTCACCGCTGGAGGCCCCTTCCCCAACCGGCCGGTGCAGTGGCTCGAGCGTACGCGGCAGGCCACCAAGGTGTTCTTCGCCACCAACAACGTCGACACGTTCTACTTCCGGCGGCGCAGCGACAACTCGAACGTCGTCACCTTCCCGCAGGCGAACTGCTCTCCGAACCGCGACGTCTTCCTCGTGCACCTGGTGACCGACCCGTCGAGCGGCACGCTGGTGCTGCTGACGTACGGCCTCTGCTCGGGCGGCTTCGGCACCCAGACGGGCGCCTGGTACTGGGCCAACGTGATGCTGCCCAACCGCACGAACTACCCCGACAGTTGGTACATCTACGAGTGGCTCGACACGAACATGAACACCCTGCCGGACCTGGGTGACACGTTCTCCTTGCGGGCGAACGGGCGCTGATTCGTTTCACCTGAGGTACCCCTGCGGGGTTGCTGGCCGACTACCGCAGCGTCTTGCGCAACGTGCCGCGGGCCGTCGTCGAGGGCCTCCGCGAAGAGGGCGGCGTGCGCATCGGCGGTGACGTCGACGACTTCACGCTGCAGCGGCTGCGGAACATCTCGGCCCTGTACCCGGTGAGCGCCTTCCGCGCGTCGCGTCGGCCGGAGCAGACCGTCGCGGGCGCCACCGCACTCGCGGCGCTCACGCTGTCGGGCCGTCACGACTGACGGCGAGGCCGGGAGGCGCGCTGTCGCCCTTGAGCGGGTGCCGCCCTGCTGGGACCCAGACGTCCTCGAGCGGGCCGAGGGCCTGCCGTCATCGGGCCGCGCGGGCGATGGCTTCACGGGCGAAACTGTACGCAGCCTCGGGAGCCACCGACCGGTCGAGCTCGAGGCGGTACCGCTTGTTGAGTTCGACCGTCGTCCCCGAGTCTCCGAAGCGCTGCCGCGTACGGGTGAGGCGCACCACGTCGATGGTGAGTTGGTGCCGCTGCTCGTCGTAGGCCACCGACGCCACCCGGTACCGGGCGTGCCGGTCCAACGGCACCTGCCCCACGCCTCCGGCGAGCAACACACCGTCGAGCAAGGCCACCACGCCACTCGTCGGGCTCGCCAACCAGAACGCCGGTGCGGGCTGGCCCACCAGCCGTTGGAGCGCGCCCTGGCCCTCGCCGCCGAGGACCGGCAACAGGAAGAGGCTGCCCACTGAGAGCATGAGCGGGAGCACCACCAGCGGCACGCGCGACACCGGGGCGAGCACGATGGCGCCGGCGAGGAGCCCGGCCACGACGCCGAAGAGGACCGACAAGCGCCACCTGAGGCGGCGTCGCTCGTGACGAATGGCCCGGTGAAGCTGGCTCGAGAAGGCGTCGTTGGGGCCGCCGACCACGGACATGGGGCTGGACTTCACCAGCCTCGCGCGCTGCTCGTCGAGGGCATCAGGCGCCTTCCATCCAGGCGGCGGCACGCTGGCGTTTCGCGCCCCTAAGCGTCGAGTGCGACACCGTCACGCGCCACTTCACCTGCAGCGTTCGCGCTGCCTTCGCGAACCAAGCGGGGAGCTCTGCGGGTTCACATCGGCCGAGGCCGAGCTCGTCGACGGTCGGCGCGCCGGCAGCCCCGAACGTCGTGGAGCGGCGTTTCAAGAGCCCGGCGACGTGAACGACGTCGACCCTGAACCAGACGGGAGCGGTGGAGTCGACGACCACATCGCACTGGTAGAGCGGCACGTTGCCCTTGTTGAGCTCGAGACTGGCGAGGTGCCAGCGCACCGAGAAGGTCTCACCGTCGAAGCCGAGGTGGCGCGCGAACTCGAGGGCCGGAGAGGCCCGGTTGCGTTCTCGCAGCGCCCGCTCGACGGACTCGAACATCAATCGCATGGGCTCGGTCTTCGCGGCGTGGGTCTCGAGGCGCTCCAGGGTGTCCAGCAGCTCGCTCTGCCGAGCCATGGCTTTGTCGAAGTGTGGAAGCAGCGCATCGACTGAAGCGTCCGAGCCATCGGCGGCCAGCACCGCCAACAGGTCGAGCCTCGGCGCGGGGCCTGCCTGGGCTGCCGCCTGAATCGCCGGGAGCAGGGGGCTCTTTGCGAGGCCGGCGATCTTCTGCCGACGTTGCTTCGAGCTCCACGCCGAAGCCGAGTTGAGGTCGAGCAGGCCCTTGATGGCCATCGCCCAGTCACGCTCGAGGTCGTCGCTGCTCTGCATGGCCGTCAGCAGGAAGACCGTCAGCGGCGACCTGGCCTCTTCGGCGAGTCGCTCGAGCAGTACGCGCAGCACGCGCTCGGGGAGTTTGCCGGCGCTGCGCGCGAAGCCCCACCACGCCTGGCCATCGCGAAGTCGCAGCGCAGCCTCGGCAGCGACGGCCGCAGGCACTTCGTCTGGCAGCTTCTGAAGGAGTCGCTTCACCTCGGTGAAGGAGGTGGTGGGGTCCGACAGGGCCCGGGTCGGGTCTTCGCGAACGCGTGTCACGGCGTCAGTCTCGGAGCGCGAGGGTCCCTCGGCAATCGTTTGATGGTGTGGCCCCGAAGGGCTCGCCGCAGTCGATGAAGTCGTTCAAGAATTCAGCGACGACGTCATCAGGTCGCGAACCCGACGCGTGAAGCAGCGCTCGAACGCAGACTGGGCGTCGAGGCCCCGCGCGATCCGTTCGACCAGCTTGCGCTCCCTCAGGTCGGCGTGCCCGTCGATGAACACGAGCTCGACGAGCGACTCGACGATGCCGTTCGACTGCGCGCGGCTCCAGCGGCCCTTCGGCAGCTCGGTCGTCGAGGGGTTCGAGAGCGCGCCGGTGAGCGCGTCGGCGTCGAGGCCAAGCCGGGTGGTGAAGCGCTCGAGCGACTGCCGCTCGGTGTCTTCCAGCCGGCCATCGGCGAGCGCGAGGCCGGCGGCCAACTCGAGCAGCGCGACGCGGTCGATGCGCGGCAGTGAGGACAACAGCGTACCGGTGGCCGTGGCCACGTCGGTGAAGACGCGCACCGCCGCGAGGTGGTGGGCCTGCCAGGCCTCGAAGGGGAGCAGCCCCTCGAGGCGCCACGCCTCGTCGAAGCTCTCTCCACACGACGCGCAGGCGCTCGAGCCCGACGCTTCGACGGGCGCCAGGCAGTTGGTGCAGCGGCAGGTGGCGAGGCCGACCTCGCGCCGCGTCGAGGCGCGCCCCGCGCGGCTGAGTTGAAGCACCGCCCGCTCGCTCTGACCGTCGGCGTCGACCCACCGCGCCTCGACGTCTGCCTGGTGACGCCCCGAGGGCAGCCGATGCAGCGCGCGCAAGACGAACGTCGCGTTCGCAGGGAGCGCCTTCGTGGACGGAAGCTCGTTCCAGCCGTGCGTGGACACCTGTGAGAGCGCCTCGAGGCGCTGGGTGACGGCTGCCGCGCGCCACCGCCAGAAGATGACGCTGGCCCGGTCTTCGAGGTCCGCCGCCGTGAGGCCGACGTCGAGCACCCGCAGGCCCGAGAGGTCGACGACCGGTGGCCTTCCCGAGGCGACGCTGGGCGCGACCTGACACAGCACCCAGTCGTACGCGCCCGAGTTCACGATGGCGCCGCAGTGTGCGCAGGCCGTCTGCCGGACGAGGGAAAGCGGCGCGCCGCAGTGGGGACAGGCGCCGTCCTGAAGGCCGCGGGCGGGCTCTCCGCCGGCGAGGCGCCGGTGAAACGTCCACACCTGGGTGGCGTCGGCGCGCCCACCGTCCTTCGGCGAGAGGAGCAACACCACCTCGAGCGTCTGCGCGTCCTCGTCACGGTCGAACCGGGCGATGGTGATGCTCCGAATGCGCGAGCTGGCCAGTTGGCGCGCGAGGGCGACGTCGCCCGACAGCGAGACCTCGAGCGCCACCCGCTCGAACAGCCCATCGGACAGCCACGGGTGCACCGGCTCGGTCGTTCCCGCCTCGACGGCGCGGGTGATGGTGTCGGCGAGCTGGCGGGTGTGACGCTCGACGCGCTCGGGGGAGAATTCTCCGTCGGTCTTCGAGAAGAGCTCGGTCGAGGCGACCGCTGGAGAGGGCGTCGCCGGCACGGGGAGCATCGACGCGATGAGCGGAGGGCCGCTGGGGCCACGTGACCGACCGCGCACGCCCTGCCGCAGCACGAAGAAGATGACGATGCCGCCCAGCGCCGCGAACAGCGCCAGGCAGGGCTCGAAGCCCGTCACGCCTCGGCGGTCGCGAACGTCGGCTCGATGCCCGAGCCGTCGGCCTTCACGTCGAAGTGCGCCGTGCCGCCGTTCTTGAGCGCGCCGAAGAGCAGCGCCTCGGCCAGCTGCTTCTTGATGGCCTGGTCGACCATGCGCGCCATCGGCCGGGCGCCGAACTCGGGGTCGTACCCCTTCTCGGCCATCCACTCGCGGGCGGCGGGCGTGAGCGCGACCTTCACCTTCTTCTCGGCGAGCAGCTCGCCCAGCGCCTTCACTTCCTTGTCCACCACCTTGAGGATGATGTCCTTCGTCAGGCCGCCGAACGGCACCGTCGCGTCGAGGCGGTTGCGGAACTCGGGCGAGAACGCGCGCTCGAGCGCCTCCTTCGCGCGGGCCGGGTCGACGGTCGGGCGCTCGCCGAAGCCCACCGACTTCGTCTTCATCTCCCGCGCGCCGGCGTTCGTCGTCATGATGACGATGACGTTGCGGAAGTCGGCCTTGCGGCCGTTGTTGTCGGTCAGCGTCGCGTGGTCCATCACCTGGAGGAGGATGTTGAAGAGCTCGGGGTGCGCCTTCTCGATTTCGTCGAGCAGCACCACCGCGTGCGGGTGCTTGCGCACGGCGTCGGTGAGCAGGCCGCCCTGGTCGAAGCCCACGTAGCCCGGCGGCGCGCCGATGAGCCGCGAGACGGTGTGCCGCTCGCCGTACTCCGACATGTCGAAGCGCAGGAACTCGACGCCCAGCACCTTCGCGAGCTGCTTGGCGAGCTCCGTCTTGCCGACGCCCGTGGGGCCCGCGAAGAGGAACGAGCCGATGGGCTTCTCGGGCGCGCGCAGGCCCGAGCGCGACAGCTTGATGGCCGACGACAGCTCTTCGATGGCGCGGTCCTGACCGAAGATGGAGGCCTTGAGGTCGCGCTCGAGGTTGGCCAGCGCCTGGCGCTCGTCGACCGCCACCGTCTTGGGCGGAATGCGCGCCATCTTCGCCACCACCGCCTCGACGTCGGCCACCGTCACCTTGCCGGTGCGCGGCTTGCGCAGCCGGTCGATGGCGCCGGACTCGTCGATGACGTCGATGGCCTTGTCGGGCAGGAACTTCTCGTTGATGTACTTGGCCGACAGCTCGGCGGCGACGCGCAGGGCGTCGGCCTCGTAGACGACCTTGTGGTGCTCCTCGTAGCGGCTCTTGAGGCCCTCGAGGATCTTGATGGTGTCGTCGACCGAGGGCTCGCCGATGTCGATCTTCTGGAAGCGGCGCGACAGCGCGCGGTCGCGCTCGAAGCTCGCCTTGTATTCCTGGTACGTCGTCGAGCCGATGCAGCGCAGCTTGCCCGAGGCGAGCGCGGGCTTGAGCAGGTTCGAGGCGTCCATCGAGCCGCCGCTGGTGGCGCCGGCGCCGACGATGGTGTGAATCTCGTCGATGAAGAGCACCGCGTCTTCCTGCTGGCCGAGCGCCTTCAGCACGGCCTTGAGGCGCTCCTCGAACTGGCCGCGAAACTTGGTGCCGGCGAGCAGCGCGCCCATGTCGAGCGAGAAGACGCGCGCGTTGGCGAGCGCCTCGGGCACCTTCTGCTCGACGATGGAGAGCGCGAGGCCTTCGGCGATGGCCGTCTTGCCGACGCCGGCGTCGCCCACGTAGAGCGGGTTGTTCTTGCGGCGGCGGCACAGCACCTGAATCGTGCGCTCGAGCTCCATGGCGCGGCCGATGAGCGGGTCGATGCGGCCGGCCTTCGCCTCGGCGTTCAAGTCGGTGCAGTAGGCCTCGAGCGGGTTCTTCGCGGGGCCGGGCGCGTCGTCGTCGTCACCGCCGGTGGCCGGGGCCTCGCGCTCCTCACCGCCCGCGCTGGCGCCCTCGCCGTCCTTCTTGATGCCGTGCGAGATGTAGTTGAGCAGGTCGTACCGGGTGACGCCCTCTTCCTTGATGAAGAAGAGCGCCTGGCTGTCGACCTCGCGGAACAGCGCCACCAGCACGTCGGCCGAGTCCATCACCTTCTGCTCGGCGGACAGCGCATGGTACGCGGCGCGCTGGAGCACCCGCTCGACCGACATCGTCTGCTGGGGCTCGGCCTCGGCGCCCTCGGGCAGACGCTCGACCGTCTCTTCGACGAACTTCTCGAGGCGCTGCTTGATGCGCTCGGGCTTCGCGCCGCAGGCCTTGAGCACCTCGAGGGTGCGCGGGTCGCGCATGAGGCCGAGCAGCAGATGCTCGAGCGTGAGGTACTCGTGGCGCAGGCGCTTGGCCTCGGCGAGCGCGAAGCGGATGGAGGCCTGCAGTTCCTTGGCGATGATGGGAGAAGCCATCTTCAGGGGTCCTCGGGTTCCACGGAGAGTTTCAGCGGGTACTCGTGTTCCTTGGCCAGCGCGTGGGTCTTCTCGACCTTCGTCTCGGCGACCTCGCGCGTGTACACGCCGGCGACGCCCATGCCGGTCTGGTGAATGTGCAGCATGATGGTGACCGCGTCGGACTCGGACTTGTGGAAGACCGAGCGCAACACGAAGACGACGAACTCCATCGTCGTGTAGTTGTCGTTGTGGAAGAGCACCCGGTAGAGCGGTGGCTTCTTCAGCGACTCCTTCTTCTTCGTCTCTGTCGCGACTCCGGTGTCGCCATCATCGGCGCCGGGCCTCTGCTTCGTCGCCATCGTTGAAGAAGAAGCTAACAGAGGTTTGTTCCCACGCCTCGGAGTCAAAAGGGCGGGTGCCTGTCCTTTCGGAGCGGGCCCCTGGTGCGACGGGCCTGAAGCACGCGCGACACCGCTTCCTTGAAGAGGCGGGGCGGGAGCGTGGCCAGCACCGAGTCGAGGTCGCCCACGTCGACGCGGTGGTGTCTTCGCCCGCGCCGCAGCGCCGCGAAGTGCCCGTCGGAGAGCGAGACGACCCACGCGCCGCAGCGCCCAGCGCCCGGGGGCCACACGGCGCGGTAGAGCACGTCGACCATCGCGTCGACGACGTCGGGCGCGACGGCCCCGAAGATGCGGCGCACCTCGAGGCGGCGGGCGGCGACGAGGAAGTGGCGGGCCAGCGCGAAGGACTCGGCCCGCGACTTCTCGTGCTCGAGCATGAAGACGAGCTCGACGACGTGGCGGGCGGCGCGGCGCGAGGCGCCCGGGAGCCGGTGCCGGTGCGACGCTGCTTCGCGGATGGCGCGGGTGAGCGTGTCGACCTCGGCCTGCCCGGGTGACATCGGGTGGCGAATCGAGGGCAGCTCCTTCTTCGGCAGCGTGAGGTAGCGCCGCGCGTCTTCGATGGCGGCGCGCACCTCGACGCTGGGCTTGCCGGGGTTGCGGCGGGCGAAGCGCTCGCCGAGCCACAAGACGAGCGCGACCTCGTCGTCGGCCGACAGCTCGAGCGGCACGCGCGCGTCGTGCGCCCGGTCGAGCCAGGGAGACACGTGCGTGACGGCGCGCCAGAGCGGGTGCATCGCGCCGCGATTGTCGGTGCTGGGGACGGCGGGCGATACGGCTGAACGGGGCAGTTCAAAACGAACAACGAATCGACGCCAACGCTGTGAGTTCGTCGATGGACGTTCGGGCGCGCAGCACGTCACCGACCGAGGAGGCGCGCGGACTCGGCCTCGAAGAACGAACGAATCGTCTGCCACCGCGCCGGAGTCAGGCCGATCACCCGTGGATCATCTCGCTCCGCGTCCTCGAAGTACGCGAGGGCTCGAATCAGGTGGTAACCGTCAGAGGCGCTCGTTCGGTACCGCTTGCGATAGGCCTTCACGACCTGCTCGATGGTGAGGCCGCCGCCCTCCAGGAGCACGAAGAGGTCCCAGAAATCGCGTCGGAGCCCGCGTCGGCCGATGGCGGCGAGCTTCATCACTGCGAGGTCCATGACGCCGGCGCGTGGGAAGCCTCCGGGACCCGGGGTGGGTGGTGTCAGGAGCGGGTAGGGGTAGCGAACGAGGTCGATGTCGACGCCATCGAAGACGAGGCCCACCATGACCTCGGTCTGAACGCGGACCATGGCTCCAGCGCGAACGAGCGCGTGCATCGCCGCGTCGAGTTCTTTCGATGCGAACAGGTCGAGGTCGTGTGAGTGCCGATGCTCAAAGAGCGACGCGATGGCGGTGCCGCCGACGAGCGAGAAGCCCCGGAGCGCCGGCGTTCGCTTCAGTCGACCCAGAAGCTCGACTTGTTTCGCCGAAATGCCGGGGGTTCTCGCCACGTCTCGTGCTCCGCTTTGAAGTAGACGCGCCAGAAGGCGATGGTTCGTTTCGACAGCTCAGGATGCCCTGACTCGCGAAGGAATTCGTGGATTCGCGCTTTCCCGTAGAAGTCGATGAGCCAGTGGACGTCGCGCAGCGTGCCGAACTCGAGCACCCGCGCCAACAGGAACTCGGCGTCGCGGTGGGGGTCGACCCGCGCTGGTGTCGTGTCCCACAGCAGGGGACGGAGGTGTCGAGGCAACGTCATCGGTGACACGCTACCGCACCCGGTGTTCGACCGGTCGGGCGCGCGGGGCAGGCGTCACTCCTCCGACGAGTCTTCGGCCTCGGCCGGCGCCGCCTTCTTGCCCAGCGGCTTCTTCGCCTTCGCCCCGGCCTTCGTGCTCGCAGCCGCCTTCTTCGTGCCGCGACCCACCGTCTTCGTCGCGGGCTTCTTCGGCGCGGGCGCGGGCGGCGGCGGAGGGTCCATCTTCGGAGGCGCGGCGTTGACCGGCGTGGGCGTCGGCGCAGGCACCTCGTCGACCGGCTTCGTCGCCGTCGTCTTGAGCGTCTTCGCCACCTCGGTCAGCGCGCCCTCGGCCTGCTTCACGCCCACCTCGACGAGCGAGGCCAGCTCCTGGGCCGTCTTGCGCGCCCACACCGAGGCCTCCTGCACGCCCTCGCGCACCTTCGCCTGGCGCTCCGGGTCCTGCACTTCCTTCATCAGGCGCTCGGCTTCCTTCTTCACGTCGGCCGCGGCGCGCTTGAAGTCGTCTCCAGTGCGCTTGAGGAACGACTTGAGCTTCGAGTCCCACTCGGCGTCGGTCGGCATGGCGAACATTGTGGCAAATCAACGCCCGGCCTGAAGCATGATTTCCGCTCGAGCGCCCGACGTTCAGGGAGCCGGTGGCTCGGGCGGCTTCGGCGCCTCGGGCTTTGGCGGTGGTGTCGGGCCGTGCTCCCACTCGGGCGGGAACTCCATCTGGCGGAACTTGATCCAGATGACCGTCACCAGAATGCCGACGAAGACGAGCCCGAGGATTTCCCGCACCGACCAGCCGTCTGCCAGCTCGAACGCCATCGCCGTGCTCATGAGGGAAAGCCTACCGCTCCTCGAGGGGCAGGGCCCGGCTCGACTGGACGGAGTGGACACCTTCCACTGCTCGAAGACATGAGCCGCTCACGGCCGGCGCAGCGAGAGCACCTTGCGCCGCATTGCCGTGACGGCCGCCGCGTTCTTGCGGTCGACGCCGCTCACCCGCACTTCGGTGCCGGTGTTGCCGCGCCAATAGTGGAGCGTCACGTGCGTCAGGTCGCCCTGGTCGACCTGCCACCCCGCGCCATCTGGGTCGTTGGGGATGGGCTCGAGGCGGCCGGCCAGCATCTTCCGGGAAGCCGCCGCGTTGACCGTCGGCGACCCCGACGTCATCACCGTGCGGTTGACCCACACGGTGCCGAAGCCCTTCACGGCCTTGTATTGGCAGGAGAGGTTCGTTCCGGTCGAAAACGGCATCTCAGTGCCTTCGCCAGGCTCCACGTCGAACCCGAGCGCGGCCTTGAGCTCGGCTCGCGAGAAGACACACGCGGCCGGGTTGGGTTTGAAGGCAGGCTCGGCAGCGACGGGCGGGACGGGCGCTGGCGCGGCGCCCAACAGCGGGGCCACCTCGGCCACGGCGCCGAACCGCGCGCGGTCGCTCACCACTGCGCCGGCCACCGCGCGTCCACCCGCGATGGTGACGCCCTTCACCGTGTCGCCCTTCAGCACGAGGTCGATGCCCGACGGCAGCGTCACCGTCACCTTCGTGGCCCCCTCGTTCGTCAGCAGGTCGAGCGCCTGGCCGTTGGTGAGCGCGCCGTCGACGCAGGTGAGCGTCACCGTCGCTCCCTCGACGGACACGACCTTCGCCACCACCTTCGGCGGGAACGCCGCCACCGCCGCCTGCGCCGCTGCCCACGACGTCACCTGGCCGGGCTTCGTCAGCACCGCGCGCGG
>JALOQF010000253.1 GCA_025459425.1 Myxococcaceae bacterium
GCCCCGCGAGGCCACCGCGGCGTGGTTGAGCCCCTCGAAGGTGAGCCCACCGGTGAGCGCCCCGTCGCCGACGATGGCCACCACCTGCCCCGGTGCGCCCGTGCGGTGCAGGCCCTCGAGCATGCCCACCGCCACCGACACCGCGGTGCAGGCGTGGCCCGCGCCGAACGCATCGTGCGGGCTCTCGGCGGGGTCGAGGAACGGCGCGAGCCCCCCTTCCTGACGCAGCGTCGTCATGCGCCCCGCCCGCCCGGTGAGCAGCTTGTGGGCGTAGGCCTGGTGCCCGACGTCGAAGACGAGGCGATCGACGGGCGTGCGGTACACCCGGTGGA
This sequence comes from Myxococcaceae bacterium, assembly GCA_025459425.1. Lineage (GTDB taxonomy): Bacteria > Myxococcota > Myxococcia > Myxococcales > Myxococcaceae > Xiheimicrobium. Next base: position 333 of record JALOQF010000253.1, read on the forward strand.
GCGCGACGATCAGCTCCACCGTGCCCAGCGAGGCGCCGAGGTGCCCGCCCACGGCGCCGCACGTCTCGATGATGGCCTGCCGAAGCTCGGCGCACAGCGGCTCGAGCTCGGCCTCGGGGAGCGCGCGCACGTCCGCCGGGGAGGCGATGCGCTCCAGCACCGTCACGTCGTGCGCCCCACGTCGCGCGCCGCCTCATGAAGGGCCACGACTCGCACGGGCGGCGTCGTCCACACCCGTGGCGCTTCACGCCTCGCCGAGTCTGCCGTCAGCACGGTCACGTCGTGCGCTCCACCGAGCGCCTCGGCCCGTCTCAGGGTGCGCGCCTCGCCGATGTTCGCAGCCAGCACGGGCAGCGTCCACACCCGTGGTGCTTCACGCCTCGCCGGGTCTGCCGTCAGCACGGTCACGTCGTGCGCTCCACCGAGCGCCTCGGCCCGTCTCAGGGTGCGCGCCTCGCCAATGTTCGCGGCCAGCCTGGGCGGCGTCGTCCACCCCCATGGTGCGTCACGCCTCACCACGTCTGCGGCGAGATGCGTCACGTCGTGCGCTCCACCGAGTAGTCGGCCAGCGCCGCCAGCGGGCCGGGCGTCGGCTCCACCACGCGCACCGCGTCCTTCGCGCGCGCCACCAGCTCGTGCGCGAGCCGCTTCGAGGCGTCGAGCCCCACCACCGCCGGGAAGGTGAAGCGCCCCGCCGCGGCGTCGGCGTTCGCGGGCTTGCCGAGCTGCTCCGGCGTCGCGGTGACGTCGAGCACGTCGTCGGCGATCTGAAACGCGAGCCCCAACGCCTCGCCGTACCGCTCCGCTGCCTCGAGCGCCTCGGGCGAGCCCCGCGCGGCCAGCACCCCGAGCCGACACGAGGCCTTGATGAGCGCGCCGGTCTTCAAGCGGTGGAGGCGCATCAGGTACTCCTGCGCGGCCGGACGATCGTCGGCGATGTCGAGCACCTGGCCGCCCACCATGCCCCCCGCGCCGGCGGCCAGCGCGAGCTCCGCCACCATCGCGCCGCGAACGGCCTGATCCTCCGAGGTGCCGAGCGCGAGCATGGCGAAGGCGTCGGTCAAGAGCGCGTCGCCCGCCAGAATCGCCATCGCCTCGCCATACACCTTGTGGTTCGTCGGCCGGCCGCGGCGCAGATCGTCGTCGTCCATCGCGGGCAGATCGTCGTGAATGAGCGAGTAGGTGTGAATGCACTCCACCGCACAGGCCGCGTCGTCGGCCATGCGCCGGCCGCCGCCCAGGGCATCGGCGAACGTGAGCGTCAGCACCGGTCGCAGCCGCTTGCCGCCGTCGAGCAACGAATACTGCATGGCCTCGGCGAGGGCCGACGGGGCGCGCTGGGCCAGCGTCGCCATGCGGGACCCGAGCAGCGCCTCGACGCGGGCCTGCATACCGGGGAGCCAGGAGGAGAGTTCGAACGCCATGCGCCGTCATCTGTCACGGCGGCCGGCCGTTCGCACGACTCTCGACGCCCGTCAGAAGGGCACGTCGTCTTCGTCGGGCGGCGGCGGCATCGGGGCCGAAGAGGCGCGGCGCGCGGGTGGTGGGCGCGGCACGGGGGCGGGAGCCGCGGGCGCCGCCGGCTCCTTCACCTCGATGGGCGTGGTGCGGCCGTCTTCCGACAAGAGCTGCTCGATGCGCTTCTCGGCGTCGGACAACAGGGCCTCGCCCTGCTTCACCAGCGTGATGCCCTCGGCGAAGCGCTCGAGCGAGTCTTCGAGCGAGAGCGAGCCGTCCTCGAGTGACTCGACGATGGCCTCGAGCCGCTTCACCACCTCGTCGTACTGCCCCTTGCCACCTGCCGCCTGGGCCTTCGCCATGACTCACTCCTCGCCGGTGCGGGTCGCCTCGACGCGCACCTCGAGCACATCGCCCCGATCGAGCCGGATCGTCAACGGATCTCCGGCAGCCACCTCGGCTGCGCGGCGCACCACCGGGCCCCCGTCGGGGCGACGCACGAGCGCGTACCCGCGCCCCAGCACCGCCAGGGGACTGAGCGCCTCGAGGCGCCCCACCAGGGCCGCCAGCGTGGCCCTGTCGCGCACCAGCCGCCGACGCATGGCCTGGGGGAGCCGCTCCTTCAGCTGCGAGACGTCGCGCCCGGCGTCGCGCAGGCGTGGCCGGGGCGAGGTGCGCTCGAGCGACAACCGCAGCCGGTGCAGCGTCGCGCGCGCCTCACGCTGTTGGCGGCCCAGCGCGGCCCTGGCTCGGCTCGAGAGCGAAGAAAGCCGCTCCTTCTGGGCGCCGAGCCGGGCCTGGGGCCGCGAGCGTGCCAGCCGCGTCGACAGCTCGCCCAACCCCTTCTGCCGCCGCCGCAGCGGCCGCTCGACCCCGCGCCGCAGCCCATCACCCAGCTCCGCCAGCCGGAGCCTTCGACTCGTGAGCTGCCGACGCGGATCGCCCAGGGCGCCGCGCGCCGTCTGCAGCCGGTGCCGGGCCTCGAGCACCTTGCGCCGCGCCGCCTGGGTGAGGCGCCGCTGGAAGCCCTCGAGGCGGTGCTCGAGCTCCGACAACACGGGCGCCACCAGCTCGGCCGCCGCGCTGGGCGTGGGCGCGCGATGGTCGGCCACGAGATCGGCCAGGGTGACGTCGATCTCATGGCCCACGGCCGAGACGACCGGCACCGGGCTGGCGAAGATCGCGCGCACCACGCGCTCCTCGTTGAACGTCCAGAGATCCTCCACCGAGCCGCCGCCGCGCGTGACGACGATGAGATCGACGTCGGTCTTCGACAACCACCGCAGCGCGCGCGCGATCTCGACGGCGGCGTCTTCGCCCTGCACGCGCGCGTCGCACAGCAGCACCGGCAGTCGGGGGTGCCGGCGGTGCAGCACCTTCATGAAGTCGCGCCACGCCGCGCCCGAGGCGCTCGTCACCACGCCGATGCGCCGCGGCACGGTGGGCAGCGGCCGGCGCGGCTTCGTGCGCCCCTCGCCGATGAGGCCTTCCTTCGTCAGCTTCGCCTTGAGCTGCTCGAAGGCGAGCGCCATCGCGCCCACGCCCTCGGGCTCGACGCGCTGGGCGATGAGGCTGTAGCGCCCTTGCGGCTCGTAGACGTTGAGGCCGCCTTCGATGATGAGCGACAGCCCGTCGCGGAGCTGGAACTTGAGCGTGCGCGCCATCGACTGCCAGATGCGCACGTCGAGCTGGGCGCCTTCGTCCTTGATGGCGAAGTACAGGTGGCCTCGGGTGTTGGGGCCCCGGAAGCCCGTCACCTCGCCGCGCACCAACACCCGCGCGAACCGGGGCTCGATCGACTCCTTGAGCTGAAACGTCAGCTCGGAGACCGACAGCACCTTGCGCGCCTGGGCCTCACGCGGCCGACGCCATGCCGGCACCGGCTCGGGCCGCTCGTTCGGGAGCGCCTCCATCGCGTCAGGCGGGGGAATGTCGCGCTCGACCGCCGCCCGCGACGCCTCGGGCCGGCCAGCCGACGGCACCGGGCCCCCGAAGAGATCGGCCTGCTTCATTGCCGCTGGAGCTCTTCGAGCCGCGACTTCGCCTTGAGGTGCGTCTGGTCGTCGTCGGGCGTCATCAGCAGCACTTCCTTGAAGAGCTTGGCGGCCTCGTCGGGGCTCGTTTCCTTGAGCTGGTAGCCGCGCAGGTAGATGTCGTTGGCCTTGGTCCGCGCTTCCTGGATGATCTGGTTCGCCGCCGGGTGCTGGGCGTCGACCTCGAGCACCTTGCGGGCGCTGCCGATCGCATTGACCCAGTTGCCCACCGTCTTCGCCTTCGAGGCCTCGAGCATGAAGACCGACGCCACCTTCGTCTTGATGGGCTTCGACAGATCGCTCGACTGGCCGCCGGCGATCTTCTTGTCGACGAGGTAGAGCGCCCAGAGCTCCTGCGCCGAGAGGCCGTCCATGGCCTTGAACTTCGAGTCGAACTCCCGGAGCTGCCCCTCGAGCGCGCGGCACTGCGGGCTCTTGGCGGCGCAGGCCTGGGCGAGCGAGACGGCGCCAGACTGATCGCCGTTGCGGAAGCGGTTCATGACCTCGAGGTGCGGCGTCTCGGGGATCGGCGGCGGCAGGTTCGGGTTCTTGATGCGGGCGATGTTGTCTTCTGCCTGCTTCTTGATGTCGGGCGCGTCGCGATCCTCGGGGCGCGCGACGAGCACGTCTTCGGCCATGGCCTTCACCTGCTCCATGATCGCGAGGTCGCGCGGTGACGCCGAGAGCTTCTTGCGAGCCTCGATCACCTTCTCGCCCAGCCGGGTCTCGAGCGTGCCCTTGAGCGTCTCGAGGCGCTTCTCGGTCGAGGGGATCGACGTCTTCACCTTGCCGAGCAACGTCGCGGCCTGGCCCAGCTGGTCGGCGGCGAGCGCCTTGCCGGCGTCCTGGAGCGTCTGCTCGTTGGGCACCTCGCGGTTGGCCGTCTCGAGGTACGTGCCGATCGACTTCTTCTCGTCGGGGCGCAGCACCTGGGCCTCTTCGTCGGCGGCGAGCACGGCCTCGAGCGACTGGCGCGCGTCGTCGAAGCGGGCTTCCTTGATCAGCCCCTTCGCCGCCTGGAACTCGGCGAGCAGCTCGTCGCGCTTCTGCTTGACGAGGGCCGCCTTCGCGCGGGCCTCGGCCTCACGCTTGTTGCCGATGGCCTTCACGCCGATGCCGACCGACATGAGCACCGCGAGCGTGGTGCCGAAAAGGATGAAGAGCTTGCGCTTCTTCTTCGCCGCCACCGCCGGATCTTCGTCGAGGCGCGCCGCCCGCGAGGTGCGCGGCCGACTGCCCGAGCCACCGCCCGTACGAGAGGTGCGAACCGGCGCGCGACGGGGCGAAGGCGCCAGCGCCTCGGACGCCTGGGCTGCGCCTGCGTCGACGAACTGGAACTCGCTGTCACCCAGGGTGATGACGTCGTCGTTCGAGAGCAGCTGCTCCTCGGAGATCACCTCGCCGTTGACGAGCGTGCCGTTGCCCGAGCCGAGGTCCGACACCGCCCAGCCTTCGTCGGTCTTGCGAACGAGGGCATGCTTGCGGCTCACCGAGGTGTCTGGCACCGAAACGGTGGCGTCGGCCGCCCGGCCGATGGTCACCTCGTCGCCCGCGAGCGGGAATTCCTGGCCCGACGCAGGCCCCGCTGAGCACACGAGCTTCGCCGAGGGCCGCACGGCCGGCGCGACGCCCGTGCGCCTGGGTCTGGCGGCCGCCGCCTGGCCAGTGGCCGAGCGAGCGCGCGCGGGTGGGTTTCTCGACGGGGGAGGCATCGACGACCGACTCCTAGGTTCCTGCCGCATTGTTGAAGACGAAGGCGAAGACGATGGGGCCGAACAGCACCATGAACACCGTGGGGAAGATGCAGGCGATCAGCGGGAACAACATCTTCACGGGGGCTTCGTTGGCGAGCTTCTCGGCCCGCTGGGTGCGCTCGATGCGCAGCTGCGTCGACTGAATGCGCAGCACCTTGCCGAGGCTCGTTCCCATCTTGTCGGCCTGGATGAGGGCGGTCACGAACTGGGTCAACGCGGGCAGATCGACGCGGAGGATCATCGACTTGAGCGCCTCTTCGCGCGTCTTCCCCATCTTGAGCTGCTTGAGCACCAGGTTGAGCTCGTCACGAAGCGGGCCCGTCTTGCCCTTCTCGACCACCTTGGCGAGCGCCGCCGTGAAGTCGAGACCAGCCTCGACCGAGAGCGTCAGCAGGTCGAGGTTGAACGGCAGCGCACGGCTGATCGCGAGGTGCCGCTTGGTGACTTTGTCGTTGATCCAGATGAGCGGGTAGAAGAGGCCGATGAGCGCGCCGACGAGCGCCCAGAGCAGGTTGACGTTGAAGAAGTTGGCGACGATCAACCCGAAGAGCACCCCGACCACGAAGCCGATCTCCTGGAAGGCCATGATGTCTTCGGCCTTCCAGTTGCTCGCCTCGCCGGCCTTGATGAGCTTTCGCCCCATGCCCGACTCGTAGCCGGGCCACATGAAGCGCCGATTCATCGTGCCCAGCTTACGCACCGCCACCGCGCCGGCGCCCTGAACGCCACCGGCCGACTCTTCCTGCACCTCGACCACGAACTGCTCGAGGAGGTTCGAGTACAGGCCCATCGCGAAGAGCGCGACCGCGGCCACGGTCAGCATCGCGGTCAGCACCATCAAGATCGTCGTCAACGGATCCATCGGCGCCTCAGATGTCGATGTTGGTGATGCGGCGAATGATGATGACCCCGAGGATCTCCATCACGATGATGGCGGCGACCAGCACGTAGCCGAACCAGTGATCGAGCATCGGCTGCATGAGGTCGGGGCGCATGTAGTTGAGCACCACGCCGAGGATGAGCGGCATCGCCGACACCACCCAGCCCTGCAGCTTGCCCTGCGCGACGAGGGCCTCGATCTTCCCCTCGAGGCGGAAGCGCTCACGAATGGTGCCCGACAGGGTCTCGAACATCTCGGCCATGTTGCCGCCGAGCTGCCGCGAGATGGTCGTCGACACGGCCACCAGGTCCATGTCGTCGGAGCCCACCCGCCGCGCCATGTTGTTGAGCGCCTCTTCCATCGGCACGCCCAGCTTCACTTCCTTGGTGAAGAGGCCGAACTCCTGCTGCAGCGGCGGGTACGAGTCCTTCGCGATCTGCTCGGTGGCCTGCTGGAAGGTGAGGCCGGCCTTGAACGCATTGGCCATGGCCTGGAGCGCGTCGACGAGCTGGTGGTTGAACTTCTTGATGCGCTTCTTCCGGTAGTGCTTCACGAGCAGCATCGGCAGGAAGAAGCCGAAGATGGTGGCCCCGATGCACACCAGCGGGTTGATGACGAAGTACGAGAACAACCCCAGCAGCGCCATCGACGCGACGTTGAGCACCAGCATCTGGCGCGGGTCGATGAACAGGAACATGTCCGACAAGTCGTTCATCGACTTGACGATGTAGCGCTCCTGGTACTGCTCGAACGCCTTGGACAAGACGCCCATGACGACGAGCGCGAGGAAGAAGACCGAGCCGGTGATGAGGAGCGCGACGAGTCCCGAGAGCATGGGCGCTTCACTCCCCCGGCACGGCCGCACGAACGTCGGCCGCCGCCGCGCCCTTGATCACCTGAATGGTGTTGAAGCGCTTGGCCTGCAGCACCTTGGTGCGCTCGCCCGACAGCAGCGTGTTGATGGTGGCGCGCCCGCGCTCCTCGAGCACGTCGATGTCGTCTTCGTTGCGCAGTGACAGCGTCAGCGCGCCGAGGTCCTGGGCGAGCACGAGAATCTCGGCCTCTTCGGGGATCACCAGGAGCGAGACGTTGCTGTAGTCACGCTGGCTGTCGGGCACGAGGTTGATGTTGGTGGTGCCCGTGATCTTGCCCGTCGCCAGCACGATGACGTTCTGCAGCAGCGTCACGGCCACCTGCTCGCCCGTCGCCGGGTCCTTGAAGGTGCCGATGATGTCGACGTGATCGTTCGGCCGCACCCAGCCGCCGACCGAGCTCGAGCCCTTGGTCTCGATGGTGATCGCGCGGGCCTTCTTCTGCACCTTCGTCGACAGGCGCTCGGCCGCGCGCGTCGTCTCGAACTGGCTCCACAGCAGCGGGTCACCAGCCTGCAGGGGCACCAGGACCTTCTGGTTGACGATGTACGAAGCCGAGTCGGGCTTGACGACGGACGAGGTGACGAACTGCTCGGGGATCGAGCGTTGGCTCACCATTTCCATCGTGACGACGGTGCCTTCCGAGATGTCGATGGCGGCGACGACGACGGGCACGAGGTTCCACCCCTTGCGCACGTCGTTCTCTTTCTTCTTCACCGCCGAGTACGCGATGACGCCGGCGATCAAGCCGAGGCCGAGCGCGACGATGAGCGGGGTCTTGCCTTTGAGCATGTGGGGAACTCTCCCGTGGGGAACCGAATGGTCGACGAAGGATTTTCGCGGGGTACCGGTTCGGCGATGCTAGCGACCGGCTTTCTCGGGTGTCAAAGGACAAGAAAGAGACAGGGTGACGATGTCGTCATTCGTCACACAGTCGCCCGATGGCCCGGTTTCAGTGCGACGGTGAGGTCGTCGCGGGTGCAGGCTTCGCCCTCGCCTTCTCCTCGTTGGCCTTTCGCTCGGCAGCGCGGCGACGGGCGACTTCTTGCCCGGCGGCGGTCCCCGGGAACTCGGACACGAGGAGCCCGCAGAAGGACTCGGCGCGATCGAACTGCCGCAGCGCTTCGTAGCCATCACAGGCGCGCTTGAGGGCCTCGACCCGCTCGTACCCGGTGGCGCCAGCGCTGAGCGCGAGCAGGGCGGCGTCGACTTCTCCCTGGCGATCGCCTGCCAAACCGAGCGCGCGGGCCCTCGCGAGCGCCTGCCGCACCGACTCGACGTCACGCACGGGCCGTTGCTCGGCCCGGCCTGCCGGCGCCGCGACCGCCTCGGCGTCGTCTGCGTCGACCGGCGCGCTCGACGCGCGGGGCGCCGACGAGGGCAGGCCATAGCTCGACTTCAGCTTCTTCATCGGTGCGGGCGCGTCGGCTGACGGAGCGGCCGGCGCCTGCTGCACCGGCGCTGGCGCCTCGCGCGGCGCGACCGCGACAGGCTCTGGCTTCGGCGCTGGAGGAGCGGCGCTGCCAGTGCCCAGCCCGAACCCCGTCGGGGGGTAGGCCGTGCCGCCGGTGGCCGACTGCCGGGCCGAGGTGCCCTCGTTCAACGCATCGAGGCGCGCCCGGCTGCGCTCCTTCGACGATTCCTGCTCGGCCTTCGCGTCGGCCTGCTTGTCGGCGGCCTGCTCGCGACGCGCCCCGACGCTGTTCGAGTAGTCCGACTTCAGGCTGCCCACCGAGTTCGAGTCTTCGTTCCAGGTCGAGTCGAGGCCACGCTTCGACTCGGACTGCCGCTGCGCGTCGCGGAGCCCGCCGGCCAACGCGTCGCCAACGTCAGGCGCCCCTTTCTTCGCCACCTTCTGCGGAGGGGCCGACTTCTTTTCGTCGCTGTCCTTGCGCGCTTCCGCGGGGCCTCGATTGCCCTCGAGCGCCACCTCGTCGAGGTCGGCGGGGGCCGCCAGCCTCGAAGGCGCGGCCGACGGTGGCGGCGGAGGCGGCGCCGTCGCCGGAGCGGGCTCGTTCGCGACCACCGTGGGGACCTGCGCCGAGCCGGGGCCGCGCGCTTCCTTCTCGTTGCGCGAGAGCACGTCAGCGGCCGACTGGGGCGCCTCGTCCATCGCGCGCGTGGCCACGACCCCGACGACGACGAGCGCCGCCGCCGACGAGAAGACGAACAGCCACCTTCGCCACGCCGCCTGCGCCGGAGCCTTCGTGCGCCGCGCGTGCTGCTCCGCGTAGGCGAGCAGCGACTCGAGGCCTGCCTCGGGCGCGGCCTCCATCGGCAGCGGAGCGAACATGCTGCGCACCCCGCGAATCTGGGCGAGCGCCTGGCTGCACTTCGCGCAGGTGCGCACGTGCGCGTCGACCGCCGCGGCCTCGTGGGCCGGCAGCTCGCCGTACGCGTAGTCGAGGAGCGTGTCCTCGTTCTGGTGCACACCCGGGTTCATCGTCAGCCCATCACCGTTCTCGAGGCCTCTGCCATCGCCTCGCCATCGACACCCCACTCGGCCAGCTTCTTGCGCAGCCCCTCGAGCGCGTACCGCATGCGGCTCTTCACCGTGTTCTCGTTCACGCCCGTCACCTCGGCGATCTCCTTGAAGCCGATGCCCTGGTACTCGCGCAGCAGGAAGACTTCCCGCTGTTCGGGCGGGAGGCTCGCGATGGCGCGCTCGAGCAGGGGCCGCAGCCGCACGTTGTGCGCAGCCCTTTCGGGCGTCTGGCCCGCCTCGTCGGCCACCAGTTCGCCCTTCGAGCGGCCCTCGGCGCCCTCGTCACCCGACACCGGCGCGTCGAGCGAGTCGGTGGCCCTGAAGGCTTCTTTGCGCGCGCTGTCCACGCAGAGGTTCCTCGCGATCGTGTACACCCAGGTGGTGAACCGGGCTTTCGGCTCCCATTCGCTGCTGCTGCGCACCACCTTGAGCCACGTCTCCTGCAGCAGGTCCTCGGCCCTCTGCCGATGACCGACATAACGAAGGATGAAGTTGAACACCGGCTGCCGATGCCGGGCCACGAGCGTCGCAAACGCCCTGGCGTCCCCCGACTTGAACGCGAGCATCAAGTGCTCGTCGGCAGGCTGCTGTCCCAACCGTTCCTCGTTGTGTCGCCCCGACTTCAACGACCAGGACGCCCAGGTGATCTACCCACGACGCTTTCGCCGGTAAGTCGCGAGAATGACAGGCACTGCAACCACTGTCACGAGCGCTGATTGCGCCAGCAGCACCGGCGGAAAGGGCCGTTGCAGGTGAATGAACAGGCTCCGCCCCAGCGCCAACCCCAGCAGCACGCCCGTCAGCGTGCGCCACGGGTTCGAGAACCGGTGTGGAAGGAACCGGCCGACGGCCCAGTCGAGGGTGGCCGGAGCGGTCAGCGCCAACCCGACGGGCAGGTCCCACGAGACCTCGAGCGGCGCGCGCAGGACGAATTGGAGCACGACGGCGACGATGGCCACCGGGTAGACGCCCAGGCACCTCGCGCACACGTGGAGCGGCCCGACGCGGTAGCAGCGGTGGTACTCGTCGGGGAAGTGGTGGC
>JALOQF010000610.1 GCA_025459425.1 Myxococcaceae bacterium
AGCGACACCGAGCGCTCGTCGAGCGCCTTGTGCAGCTCGACCTCGACCTTCGCGGCCGCCGTCTCGGCGGTCTCCTTCGGCACGATGAAGAGCGAGGCACGGTTCGGTAACGCGGCTGGCGCCGAGAGCGCGACGACGAGCAGAGCAATCACGAGCCGGGACACTACCCGACGAGGTGCCCAACGCACGTCCGACGATCGGACCGGGGTGACATCGTCACCACATCGACCTACACGCGCGTGCAGGCATTTTCTTGTGTGGCCTCGGGCGATGGGTACAGTCCGCGCCGGCACAGTCCTGTAGCACGCGCAACACGCGGAATAAGGCACGGGAAAGACGATGGAAAAGGCGCCCATGGCTGAACAGATGAGCATCCTCGAGGAGTCAGGGTCAGACGGTGGCGGCGGGGGGCGAGGTGGCCGCGGACGCGGCAAATCGGCCTCTGGCGGCGGTGGGGGCGGCAACGAGAAGCCCATTCAGCTCGCCGACGAGGCGCGCCGCCGGTACCTCAACTACGCGCTGTCGGTCATCACCTCGCGCGCGCTCCCCGACGTGCGCGACGGCCTCAAGCCGGTGCAGCGCCGCATTCTGTACGGCATGTGGAACGAGTCGGTCACCCACGACGCCAAGCACAAGAAGTGCGCGAACGTCGTCGGTTCGGTGATGGGCAAGTTCCACCCGCACGGCGACACCGCCATCTACGACGCGCTCGTTCGCCTCGCGCAGGACTTCTCGCTGCGCTACCCGCTCATCGACGGCCACGGCAACTTCGGCTCGCTCGACGGCGATGCGCCGGCCGCCATGCGCTACACCGAGTGCCGGCTCGATCGCATCTCGGACGAGCTGCTCGCGGAGCTGTCGCGCAAGACGGTGCCGTTCCGGCCGAACTACGACGGGTCGAACACCGAGCCCATCGTGCTGCCGGCGAAGCTGCCGCAGCTGTTGATGAACGGCACCACCGGCATCGCGGTGGGCATGGCGACGAACATTCCGCCGCACCACGCGGGCGAGCTCATCGAGGCCTGCGTCGAGCTCATCAAGGACAAGTCGCTCGAGACGAAGGACCTGCTCAAGTGGGTCAAGGGCCCCGACTTCCCCACCGGCGGGCACGTGCTCAACGGGAAGAAGGAGCTGCGCGAGATCTACGAGACCGGCCAGGGCGCGATTCGCCTGCGCGGCGAGTGGACGACCGAGGAGCGCCCCCGCGGTGGCCTCAACATCATCGTCACCTCGATCCCCTACACGGTGAACAAGGGCACGCTGGTCGAGCGCATCGGCCAGATCATCCAGGAGCGCAAGCTGCCTCCGCTCACCGACGTGCGCGACGAGTCCACGAAGGACGTGCGCATCGTCATGGAGATCAAGAAGGACGCCGACCCCGAGCTGGTCATGGCGTACCTCTTCAAGCACACGCCGCTGGCGACGAACTTCAACGTCAACATGACGTGCCTGGTGCCGACCGAGAACCCCGAGGTCGGCACGCCCAAGCGGCTCGATCTCAAGTCGATGCTCCAGCACTTCCTCGACTTCCGCTTCGAGGTGGTGACGAAGCGGCTCGAGTTCGACCTCGCGCAGCTCAAGGCGCGCCTGCACATCCTCGAGGGCTTCGAGAAGGTCTACGACGCCCTCGACGAGATGCTGAAGATCATCCGCAAGTCCGAGGGCAAGGCCGACGCGAAGGAGAAGCTCATCGCGCGCTTCAAGCTCTCCGACGAGCAGGCCGAGGCCATTCTCGAGATGAAGCTGTACAAGCTCGCGCGCCTCGAGATCCTCGTGATCGAGAAGGAAGCGAAGGAGAAGCGGGCGCAGGCGAAGCAGCTCGCCGATCTGCTCAAGAGCGACAAGGCGCGGTGGGGCGTGGTGCGCGACGAGCTGCTCGAGCTGAAGAAGACCTACGAGGACAAGCGCCGCACGAAGATCGGCGGAGCCGTCGAAGAGGTCGAGTACAACGAAGACGCCTTCATCTCGGACGAAGACGCGCAGGTCGTCATCACCCGCGACGGGTGGGTCAAGCGCGTGCGGGAGCTGAAGGATCCCACCCAGACGCGCATGCGCGAGGGCGACGAGCTCATGGCCGTGCTCTCGGGCTCGCTCAAGTCGAACGTGGTGTTCTTCTCGAACCTCGGCACGGCCTACGTCACCCGCTTCAACGACGTGCCGGCGTCGACCGGCTACGGCGACCCGGTGCAGAAGCTGTTCAAGTTCGACGACGGCGAGCGCATCGTCGGGGCGGTCTCGCTCGACAAGCGCCTGCCGATTCCCGAGAAGCTGGTGGCGGTGTCGAAGAAGGGCTTCGGCCTGCGCTTCGCCCTCGCCGCGCACACCGAGGTGTCGACGCGCGCCGGCCGCCGCTACGCGAAGCCTGCCTCGGGCGACGAGCTCATCGGCGTCATGCCCTGCGCCGAGAAGGACCTGCTCGCGGTGGTGACGAAGAAGACGTTCGCGCTGGTGTGCAAGGTGAACGAGGTGAACGAGCTCGCCGGGCCGGGGAAGGGCGTCACCGTGATCAAGGTCGCCGCCGACGACGAGGTCGCCGCCTTCCTCTGCACCTCGAAGAAGGACGAGTCGATCGCGCTCGAGACGACGAAGGGCAAGACGTTGTCGCTCTCACCAGGCCGCTACGAGGTCACCAGCCGCGCCGGCAAGGGCCGCGAGATGTCGAAGAAGGACGCCGTGAAGTCCGTGGTGCGCGCGCCGCTGATCGTCACGCTGCCCGAGACCGAGAAGAAGGACGAGAAGACCGACCGGAAGGAGAAGTGATCGATGGCTGCCAACCGCAAGTACGACGCTGACGAGATCGAAGTCCTCGAGGGGCTCCAGCCGGTGCGCACGCGCCCCGGCATGTACATCGGCGGCACCGGCCTCGACGGGTACCACCACCT
>JALOQF010000611.1 GCA_025459425.1 Myxococcaceae bacterium
GGGGGCCCTGGTGACCTTCTCGCTCTACGTCGCCTTCGTCGGCCTCTTCATCGCGTCGGACCGCGACTCGATGGCGAAGAACCACTGGGCGAAGCACGCCCGCTTCTCGTTGCTGGCGCCCGGGGGCCTGCGCGGCTTCGTGGTGGTGTTGCTGGTGCTGCTGGTGGGCAGCTCGGCGCTCGTGGGCTGCTTCGGGCAGGCAGACATGCAGCGGCCCGGCCAGCTCAACGTGATGCTGGCGGCGCCGTCGTACCTGCTGCTCTACCTCGGCGCGGCCATCGTCATCGCCCGGTGGATTCCGCACCCGCCGTGGCAGACGCCCGCGATGGTGCGCCTCGTCGCGCTCGGCCTCTTCACCATCGGCGCGGGCGTGCCGCCGCTGGTGGGGGCGGTGGTGAGCGAGGGAGACGACCGCGCGCTCAACCTGCTCAACCCCATCGTGGGGCTCGTCAACGTCGGCCGTGACGGCGACCTCGCCTTTCCCCAGGTGCTGGTGGTGGCGGCCCTGGCCGCACTGGCGACGCTGGCGGCCTTCGCGACGTTGCTCAAGAGGGACGTGAAGTGGGCGTGAGCGCGCCAGCCTCGGTGCCCAACGCGCTGGCCCTGCTGGTGGTTGGGTTCTTCAGCGTCTCGGAGCGGCACGCAGCCGGCCGGCCCCTTCGTGCGGCGTGGTTCGACCAGCCGGGGCCCTTTCGCAGCACCACCATCGCCTTCGTGCAGCGCGGGCTCGAAGAAGAGGTGCTGGTGCTGGCGGCCGTCGCCAGCTTCGCGGGCCTCGTCGCGCTGCTGCAGCTCGCGGCCGAGTGCCGGGAGGAAACGGCGTGAGCTTCGACGCGCCACCTGACGTCGCCGTCGTCGAGCAGGCGGCGGCCGGTCGCTCGCTGCGGCTCCCCCGCGTGCCGCACCGTGGGCGTCTGGGCGACGTGCGCGCGGCGTCGGTGGGCAGCTCGATGGAGCTCCACGACTTCCGCGGGTACCACCCCGGAGACGATCTGCGGCACGTCGACTGGAACGCGGTCGCGCGCACCGGCGAGCTGGTGGTGCGCGTTCGCCAGGACGAGGTGTCGCCGCGGGTCGAGGTGGTGCTCGACACCTCGGCCTCGATGGCGGTGTCGCGCGAGAAGGCCGCGCGCTCGAAGGAGCTGGCCCTGTGGGTCTGCGAGCTCGCGCGCAACGGCGGCTGCGAGCCGGTGCTGCTCCTCGCGGGGCAGGACGGCCAGCGGGTGCCGGGCCCACAGGCTCGGCTGGCGCTGTCGACGCTGAAGGCCGATGGAAAGGAGCCCTTCGACGTGGCGCTGGGCCGCCTGCCTCCGCTGCGGGCGTGCGGGCTGCGCGTGGTGGTGAGTGACTTCCTCGTCGAGGCGCGCGCGGCGCCTCTGGCCGAGCGGCTCGCGCGCGAGGCGGCCGGCTGTGTGCTGCTCCAGGTGCTCGACGCCGACGACGTGGACCCGCCCGGAGGCGCCGGGGCGCGGCTCACCGATGCCGAGACGGGCGAGGTGCTCGAGCGGTTGGTCGATGACGACGTGGTGAAGGCCTACCGGGAGCGCCTCGGAGCGCACGTGGCGGGCTGGGAAGGCGCGGCGCGTCGGGTGTCGGCCCGCTGGGTTCAGCTCGTCGCGTCGGCGTCGCTCGACGTGCTGGCGCGGCGCGAGCTGGTGTTTCTGGTGGAGGCCGCGTGACCCTCGGCGCGCCCTTGGGGCTGCTGGCCCTGCTCGCGGTGGTGCCGGTGGTGGCGGCGTACTTCCTGCGTCGCAAGCAGCCTCCGCGCGTGGTGAGCGCGCTCTTCCTCTGGCGCTCGCCCGACCAGCGCGCCGAAGCAGGGCCGAAGTTCCAGCGGTTCTCGCGGGAAACATCGCTGCTGCTCGAGACCCTCGCCATCGTCGCGGGGGCGCTGTTCCTTGCCGACGCCCGCTGTGGTGAGGCGCGGCCGCAGTCGCACGTCGTCGTCGTCGTCGACGGGAGCCTCTCGATGCGCGCCATCGTCGACGGGGCGAGCGTGGCCGATCGCGTGCGTGATGCGGTGGCGACGCTGGCTCGTGACGAAGACGCGGCGGCGCTCACCATCGTCGAGACGGGCGTCAAGCCGCGGCTCCTCGCAGGCCCCCAGTTCGACGTGCCGCGGGCCCTCTCGGCGCTCGAGGCGTGGAAGCCGTCGCAGCCCGCGCACGACGTCACCGCGGCCTTCAACCTGGCCCGGGAGCTCTCGAGCGAGCCGAAGCAGCCGCTGTACTTCTTCACCGACGGGCCGCCCGGCACGGTGGTGCTCCCGCCCGAGGTGCAGGGGCGCTCGGTGGGGCAGCGGCTCACCAACGTGGCGTTCCTCTCGGCCCAGCGGCGTGACGAGGCTGGCGTCGCCACGGTGACGGTGCGCGTCGGCCACTTCGGAGACGCCGAGCGGACGGTGCCGGTGCGCTTCTCGGCCGAAGGGCTGCCTCCGCGCGACGAGCCGGTGGTGTTGGCCGCGGGCGCGACGGGCGTCGTTCGGGTGGGGCTGCGAACGTCGGGCGCCATCGACGTGTCGCTGCCACCAGACGCGCTGACCGATGATTCGGCGCTCCACCTCGAGCCGGCGCCGGTGACGCCGCTGCGCGCGGGGCTGCTCGACGGCCTCGACGGCACCAGCCAGGCCGCGGTGAAGCGGGCGCTCTCGATTCTCGAGAACGTGACGCTCGAGGCGCCGGCCGAGCTGACGGTGGGGCCGGCGGCGTCATCGGCCGTCGTCCGGCTGGGGACGACGGGAGCGCTCAAGTCCTTCGTGGGGCCGTTCTTCGCGCAGAAGTCGAGCGCGCTGCTCGATGACGTGCAGCTCGGTGGCGTGGTGTGGACGGCAGGTTCGACTTCTCCGCCGGGCGAGCCCCTGTTGAGCGCGGGCCCGGTGG
>JALOQF010000025.1 GCA_025459425.1 Myxococcaceae bacterium
ACGGGCGGCGCGGGCCCGGCCCTCATGCGCTCGGCGGCGCGCGCGCTCCCGACGGCGTGCGTGTCGGTCGACCTGGTCGACGACGACGCCGCGGCCGAGACGGCCCTCGAGCTGGCGACGGAAGGCCGGCTCGTGGTGCTGACGCTCCGTGCGACGTCTTCGTCGGGGGCGCTCCACCGGCTGGCGGCGCTCGACGCGAAGCGGCACCGTCGACGGCTCGCCGAGACGCTCGCCGCGGTGGTGACGGTGCGGCTCCTCCCGGGGCGCGAGGGCCTCGTGCACGCCGCCGAGCTGCTCCGGCCGTCAGAGGGGCTGCGCCGTCACCTGCGCGGCAACGAGACGCCCGCGCCACCGGTGCTGCTCGAGCCGGAGGGGCTGACGCTCGACGACCGACTGCTGGCGGCCCTTCGTCGGGGGGAGCTGTCACCCGAGGCCGCGCGACGCTGGCTCATCGACCCCCGCCGGCTGGAAGCCGCGGAGCCGGGCTGAACTCTGCCGGACGCAGGAAGAGGCGCATCGTGGTGCCGGTGCCTGGGTGCGAGCACACCTGCGCGGCGCCGCCGCAGCGCTCGAGCACGTCGCGCACCATCGCGAGCCCCAGCCCGGTGCCGCCGCTCGCGAAGCGGGTCGTCTCGTAGGGCTGGAAGAGCGACGCCATGCGCGAGGCCTCGATGCCCGCGCCCGTGTCCTGGACTTCGAGCGCGACCCACCGCCCGGCCGTCACGGGCTTCCACGCGCCGGGTTCAGGCTCTCGCAGCGTCACCTCGAACACGCGCAGCACGAGGTTGCCCCGCCCTTCCATCGCGTTGCGGGCGTTCAGGCAGAGGTTCACCAGCACGCGCACCAGGTCGGTCTCGGCGCACGACACCCGTGGCACCTGCTTGAGCTCCATCACCAGTGAGATGTCGGCCGGGAGCGAGCGGCGAATGAGCGTGTGGGTCCGCTGCACCACGGCGGACACCTCGCAGGTTCCGACGGGAACCGGGGTGCCACGGCCGAAGTCGAGCAGCTCCCGCACCATCGCGGCCGCCCGCGTCGCCGTGTCCGTCAGCAGGGCGGCGTCCTCGTGGCGGTCGGCCTCGCTGCGCCCCTCTTCGAGCAGGTTCGTCGCCATCACCAGCGGCAGCAGCAGGTTGTTGAGGTCGTGCGCCACCGTGGCCGTCATCGCCCCGAGGGTCTGCAGCCGGGCGGCCCGGCTCTGGGCGGCGCGGCGTTGCTCCATCACCTCGGCGGGCTGCAGCTCGAGCAGCGCGCCCTCGATGGCGCCCGAGGGGCCGAACAGCGCGTGGGAGTGCACCTCGAAGTGCCGCCCGTTTCGCACCTGCGTCGTCGCGCTCCACGACTGCGACTCGGGCGTGAAGGTGACGGGCACCGACGGCTCGTCCCACAGGCTCGACACGCGCGCGCCCAGCGCCATCGCCTCGTCGCAGCCCAGCAGCCGCAGCGCAGCGCGGTTCGAGGCGCGCACCACCCCCTCGACGTCGACGAGCACGAGCGGTGCGTCGATGGAGCCGAGCACGACCTGGAGCCACGCCGGGTCTTCCGCCCGGGGCCGCGCCACGACGCGGGCGCGCCGCGACATGCGCTCCAGCGCCTGGGCCACGCCGATGGCGGCGGCTTCGAAGGCGACCGACGTGGCGTCCTTGAGCAACCACTGCGGCTCGCGGCGTAGCCCGACGAGGTGGGCCGGCGGGCCGCCGGGGTAGGGCGCCAGCACCAACAGGCCATGGTGAAACCCCGCTTCATCCCACGCCGCGCCGAGCGCCGCGGGCACGTCGGGGCGGGCGAGGGTCGTGAGGCCCCGGGGCCCCGGGGCGAGGTGGCTCGCGGTGGCCTCGACGGTGGTGGGGCTCGCACCGAAGGCCAGCACGACGACGTCGTCCGACGCCCACCCCGGTACGACGGCGCCCAGCGCATCGAGTTTCACGTGGCGCGCCACGTCCGGCAGGGCGCGCTCCAGTGAGGGCAGGTCGTCCGCGCCCTGGAAGAGCGAAGCGAGCGAGCGCAGGAGCTCGACGGTGGGCACCGGGGGCGTCGTCATGCCAGCGAAGGTACCGGCCACCGCCCGGGCCCACCGTCGGGTGGAACGACGAAACCGCTGTCAGGTCTTCACCCGACGAGCGCGCCCCCGGTTCAGCTCGCGTCGATGAGCCGATGTCGAATCGCGAAGCGGGTGAGCTCGACGTTCGAGCGCAGGCCGAGCTTCTCGCCCAGCCGGGCCCGGTACGTGCCGATGGTCTTCTCGGACAGGTTGAGCTCGGCGGCGATGCGCTTGAGCGACTGGCCCTGGGCGATGAGGCGGAGCACCTCGAGCTCGCGGTGCGAGAGGCGCTCGAGCGGCTCGACGTCTTCGTGCACGACGTCTTCGGCGAGCTGTTCGGCCAGGGCGCGCGACACGTAGCGGCGGCCCGCCAGCACCTGGCGAACGGCCGCGACCAGCTCGTCGGCCGCGGTCGACTTGGTGACATAGCCCCGCGCGCCGAGGCGGAGGCTGCGCGAGGCGAAGCCGTGCTCGGGGTAGCCGCTCATCACCAGCACAGGCAGCTTCGGGTGGGTGGTGGAGAGCCCCTGGAGCAGCTCGAGGCCGCTGCGCCCGGGCAGGTTGATGTCGAGGACGACGAGCGCCCAGGCCTGGGCCTCGATGGCGCGCATCGCCGCCGAGATGTCGCCGGCCTCGCCGAGCTCGACGTCGGAGATGGCCGAGCGCAGCAGCGCCGCGAGGCCCGCGCGCACCACGACGTGGTCGTCGACGAGGAGGATGCGGGTCGTCATGGCCGGGCCCCGGGGAGGGTGAGGACGACGCGGGTCCCCGGCTGGCCCTCGGGAGAGGACACGGCGAGCGCTCCGCCGATGCCGGCCGCGCGCTCCAGCATGCCGCGCAGCCCGAGGCGGGCGCGGTCTGGCGTGGCCGCCGGCAGCCCGACCCCGTCGTCTTCCACCTCGAGCACGACCACGGCCTGCGCGCCGGCCCCGCCACCAGGCGCGTCACCGAGCAGCCGGGCCAGCCGCACCCGCACGTGCGTCGCGCGGGCATGCCGCGCCACGTTGGTGAGCGCTTCCTGGCCGATGCGGAAGACGGCCGCCGCGACGTCGGGAGCGAGCGGGCCCGGGTCCCCGATGTCGCGCTGGCACGGCAGGCCGGTGCGCCGCTCGAAGGCCCGCACCTCTTCGTCGAGCGCGGCCGCCAGCCCGAGCGCCTCGAGGGAGGCCGGCCTGAGGGCCTGGCTGATGCGCTGCACCTCGACGAGCGTCTCGTCGGCGAGGGCCGAGGCCTCGACCACGTCGTCGACGAGCCGCCCCGGAGCCTCGCGCCAGTTCGAAATCTGGTGCTCCACCGCGCGCAGCTGCAGCTTGAGGGCGGTCAGCCGCTGGCCGAGGTCGTCGTGCAGGTCCCTCGACAGGCGGGCCTGTTCGTCTTCGCGCAGCGTCATCGAGCGCCGCGTCAGCGCGCGCAGCTCGTCCTCCTGGCGCAGGGCCTCGGTGACGTCGCGCGAGAAGACGACGACGGACTCGACGAGCCCGGCCGTGTCGAGCAGGGGCACGAGCTGCAGGTCGACGGTGGCCAGCCCGATGCGCGAGCGCAGCTCGAGCGGCCGCTTCGTCGCGCGGACGCGGTCGAGCGCGCCCACCACGTCGGTGTGCTGGTCGGCGGGGAGGAGCGACGCGAGGGTCTTGCCCACGAGGTCGGCGGGTGCTCCAGGGACGCTGCGGGCGAAGCGGTTGACGAGCTGGAGGCGATTGGCCGAGTCGACCACGAAGACGCCGACGGGCACCTCGTCGAGGAAGAGGTCGAGCTGGCTCCGCGTGCGGCGCTGCTCGAGGAGCGTCGCGACCATCGCGGCGAAGTGCCCGAGACCGGGGCCCCAGGCCGCCTGGAAGAAGCCCGGCCTGCGCGTGCGCACCAGCAGCACGCCCGCCATGGGGTTCCCCACCGGCTGCCCACACATCTCGGCGACGCCGTCGGACCCCGGCGGCAGGTCGGGGGCGCGCGTCACCACGAAGTCGCCGCGGGAAAAGGCGCCTTCGAGGCGTGGCCCGTGGACGGGCGAGGCGAGCATCGCCGCGTAGACGGACTCGGCGGTCTCGGCGCTGGCCCGGGAGATGGCGGCGAGCCGCATGGCGCCGTCGGCGGTCCGCACCCGCAGCCATGCCGAGTGGACGTCGGGGTGTTCGCACAAGAGGTCGCACACCCGCTGGCCGAACGTCGCCGGGTCGGGCCACTGCCGCGCGAGCGCCTCGGCCCGTCGGATGAAGCCCAGCAGGGTGACGATTTCCCCGAGGACGCGCTCGAGCCCGTCGCGCGCCGCCTGCTCCCGCCGCAGCAGCACCAGCAGGAGCGCAGCCGTCGAGCCGACGAAGAAGAGCCCCTTCGCGGTCTGCAGGTCCTGCTGTTGAGCCAGGCCCGGAGCGAGCCGCTCGACGAGCTCGTCGGTGAGGAAGATCCACCCGCAGGCGGTCAGTGCATAGACGACGGGCAGGCTCCAACGCTGCCAGGGCGGGAACGGACGAGGCACCACGGCTCCCCCAGGAGGACAAGCCGATGGATATCAAAGCAATGTGCCGAAGAGCACTCCTTTTCCGGCGCGCCGCTACTCGCCGCCGAGGGCCTTTCGTTCGACCTCGTCGGCGCGCTGCTGGGCGTCCTCTTCGATGCGCGTCGCGGCCCCGCGCACGTTGTCGAGGGTCTGCTTCGGCGCCGACGGTCCGGCTCCCTCGGCGACGGGAGCGGACGGCCGCAGCAAGGTCCAGTAGACGGCGCCTGCGATGACGGCGAGGCCGAGGACCAACGAGAGGAGTTTGCCCATGAGACGAAGCGTAGCGCGGTCCGTGGCCATCACGCTGGTCACGCTGGGGGCCGGGTGTA
This sequence comes from Myxococcaceae bacterium, assembly GCA_025459425.1. Classification (GTDB taxonomy): domain Bacteria; phylum Myxococcota; class Myxococcia; order Myxococcales; family Myxococcaceae; genus Xiheimicrobium. The sequence goes on from JALOQF010000025.1 coordinate 4,865, forward strand.
CGCCGCCGCCCGCGGGGTTCGACTTCCGCGCTGCCGCCGAGGTCGAGGGGCTGGTGGCCTCGTCGCTCGAGTTCGTCGGTGACCCCCGCTTGACGTCCAGCCAGGCCGATCGCCCCGAGGTCGAGACGAGCCGCGTGGCGCGGTTCACCGTGGCGGTGCTCCCGCGCGCCGACTGCACCGACTGCTACCGCCTCGAACGTGACGGCGACCGGTTCGTCGTGCGGGGTGGCGTGCCGCTGGGCGTTCAGTACGGCGTCGCGCACCTGCTCGAGCTGCACGGCTACCGGTTTCACCACCCGTGGAAGACGTACGTGCCCGAGGCGCTGCTCGAGCCCGACCCGGCGGCCTTCGACCGCGACTTCGCGCCCGAGCTGTCACGGCGGCGGGGCCTTCACCTGCACACGCTGCACCCCATCGAGGCGCTGTACGACTTCTGGGTGCCGTCGGCGAAGAACCTCGAGGGCGCGCGGCGCACCATCGACTTCGTGGTGAAGAACCGGGGCAACGCCATCTCGATGTACGCGCTCGACGACATCACCCCGGGCGACGCGACCGCCGACGCGTGGAAGGCGCACACGCGCCGAATCCTCGAGTACGCGCGCTCCCGCGGCGTCACCACCAGCATCTCGATTCAGCTCTTCGGCAAGTCGAACCTGCAGCAGTCCTTCGACCTCATCGACGACGACACGGTGCCCGACCCGCTTCCCGAGCTCGAGCGCCGGCTGCACGTGCTGCTCGACGACGTGCCCTACGACGACGTCACGCTGACCTTCGGCGAGTTCTTCAAGGCCGACCCGGAGCGGCTGGTGCGGAGCATCGACGAGACCACCGACGCGCTGTTGCGGGTGAAGCCGGGCCTCGAGCTGTCGGCGAGCATTCACGTCGGCAACTACCCCGACCTGCGCGTCGACTTCCGTGGCGAGCGGCAGCTCTATTACTTCCTGGTGCGCTACGCGAAGGCGCCCATCGTGCCGTGGGTGCACACCGTCTTCTATTACACGCTGTATGGCGACGCGGGCGGGGCGTACCTGCACGACGACTTCTCGGAGCACCGCGCCTACCTCGAGGCCCGGCTGAAGCAGGGCCAGCGCGCGAGCTACTTCCCCGAGTCGGCGTACTGGGTGGCCTTCGACAACAGCGTGCCGACGTACCTGCCGGTCTACGTGAAGAGCCGCTGGCTCGACCTCTCGAAGCTGGCGCCGCAGGGGCTCGAGGAGCACATGCTCTTCAGCTCCGGCTGGGAGTGGGGCTCCTGGCAGACCGACGCCGCGACGCTCCGCATGGGCTTTTCGGTGCCGCAGACGTGGAGCGAGCCGCTCACCGAGCAGTTCGCGCCCTTCGGGCCCCGGGGCCGCGCGGCCGCCGACCTGATTCGCCGCCTGGGCGACCTGCAGGACGAGGCCCTCATCGGGCAGCGCCTCGCGGCCTACCTGGCGAGCCGCGACGAGGTCATCGAGGTGGGCAAGGCGCGCGGCATCGTCTCGCAGCCCGACCGCGTGCTGTTCTCGGACCTGGTGGCCATGACGCCAGCCGACCGCAGCCGCTTCGTGGCCACGGTGCTCGAGCCGCTCGGCCGCTTCGCCGAGGCGCAGGGTGGGCTCGACGCCGAGCTGTCGGAGCTCGCGCTCCCCGACGACAACCCCTTCTTCGTCGAGCTGAAGGACGGCTTCGGGGTGACCGCCGCCCGGGGCCGGTTCATTCACGCGCTCTACCGCGCCGTCGCGGCCTCGGCCGGGGGCGCCGACGCAGCGCCCTGGCTGGCGCAGGCCGAGGCCGAGTTGTCGCGCGCCGAGACGTTCGTCTCACGCCGCCGCCGCGCCCTGTGGGACCCCGACGCCACCGAGGTGCTGCGCGCGATGCCGAACCCCACCTTCTACGACTACGGCTACCTGCGCGAAGCCGACACCCTGTGCTTCTGGAAGCGCGAGCGCGCCCAGGTGCGAAACCTGCTGAAGGGCGAGGGCCTCTTCGTGCCGGCCTGCGTGCTGTGAGTTCGGCTCCGGCTCGACGCTCGGAGCCGTTCATCGGTGAGGCGCAGCCGCGACACCGCCGCAGCGTCGCGGTCGAGTTGGGCGGTGGCTTCACGCGACGAGCGTGACGGGGCTCAGGCCTTTGGCTTTAGCGGCACCGTCGGCGCCGTGGTGGCGTCGAGCTGACGCACCCACTCCCGCACCAGCGTGGTGAACGGCGCCTTCAGGTTCGACAGCCGTCCCGGCGCGAGGGCGACGAGGGCGCGGTCTTCGGACAGCCACTCGACGAGGCGCGCCGCGGCGGGCGTCAGCACGATGGCCTTCGGCTGGGCCCGCTTCTTCGCGCCGGTGTGGAAGACGAGCTGCACCTCGGTCGTCGAGCGGAGGTGGAACGTCGCGAAGAAGTCGTTCCCGACGCGGAAGCTCGGCGCGTTCCACTTGACGGCTTCGCTCACGCCCGGGGCGGCGTCGAGCACCCAGCGGCGCACGCGCACCACGTCGTCTCGCAGCGGGTGCTCCAGGGCCTCGAGGAAGGCGTCGACGTCGTTGCCCGCGGGGGGCGGGAGCTTGGCGGTGGAGCGGAGCGGCCTGGAGGGGGGCATGGCGTTCGTTCTTCCGTATGTCACGATGCGCCCATGGAATGGCAGTACAGCGGTGTGGGTCTCAAGGCGCTCGTCGAGGTGTTGCGGGCGCGCCCCGACGTCGAGCAGGTGTTCGCCCGGGTGTCGCCTGCCACGCGCGAGGCGCTCGAGCGCCCGTCACTGTCGAAGTGGCACGACGGCGCCGTCATCTTCGACGTCACCCTCGCGATGGACGCGGTGATGGGCGGCGACGCCATCGAGGCCGTTTACTACGAGCACGTGCGCCGCAGCATCGGCCCCCTGATGGCGCCCTTCGTCAAGGTGGCGCTCTCGCTCGCCGGCAACGACCCCCGCACCATCTTCAAGCGCATGGACGGCATGATGGGCTCGGTGGTGAAGGGCGTGGCCTCGGCCTGGAGCGAGACGACGCCGACCGCCGGCGTGCTGACGTTGACCCACCGTGACGAGGTGAAGGTGCCGTCGGTGCGCGCGTGGGCCGGTGTGCTGCGGTACCCGTTCGACCTCTGCGAGGTGAAGGGCACCGTCCGGCCCAGGCTCGACGGGTTCGACGGCCACCACCTCGTCTACGACCTCGCCTGGACGCGCTGACGTCACCAGTCCCGGCTCCAGACGACGTCGGCGCCGGCCGCTGGGGCGTCGCCAGCGGTGGCCTCGAGGCAGACGTTCTTCGACACCTGGAGCTCGAGCCGCCCGGCGTGGGTGTTCTCGCCGCGCGCCTTGTTCGCGCCCGGCTGGAACGTGTAGCCGAGGTACAGGCTGTCAGAGAGGTACTTGCCCACCTCGACGCGGGTCGACGCGAGGCCCTCGCTGCCGGTGTCGATGGAGACGACGTCGACGATGTCGATGGGCAGCTTCTTCAGCAGCGCGTTCTTCAGCTCGTTCGCCGCGAGGGAGCCGACGACCGACACGGCCTGCTCGGCGGTGATGGAGGTGCCCGAGGAGCGGCGCAGGTCTCGTCGCCCCGTGGCCAGCAGCGTGTAGATGTCCGACTCGCTCATCGGCGGGTCGCTCGACACCTTGATGGTGACGTCCTTCCCCCGGCCGGTCGCCGACACCACCACCTTCACCTTCTCGCGCTCGTTCGTGTGCTCGGCGCGCACGTTCACCAGCGGCTGCGTCGCCGGGCCCGTGAAGCGCACCGTCGACTCGGCCCGCTGCCCGCCCGGCGCGATGCGGTTCACCTTGAACTCGCGCCCGATGACGTCGATGCGCCCGCCGAGCACCTGCGCTTCGCCGAAGAGCTGCGTCGTGTCGGCGTACTCGACGCGGAAGCCGTCCGAGAGGCCGAGCTCGACGTTGAGGTCGGTCGAGCGCACCCAGAGGTTCCGCGGCGCGACGAGCTGGGCGCGCCAGGTGCGGGCCGGGCTGCCGGTGGCCACGGGCGTGTCAGCGCGACGCCGGCCTGCCACCACGCGCCCGCCCCTGACGAGCACGAGGTCGTCCGGGCGCTCGAGGTCCTGCACGTCCTTGCGCTTCACCTCGGGGAGCTCGACGTCGACGCGGCCCAGCTCGACCGACGACAGGTCGACCAGCGTGGGGGTGACGTCGCCCTCGAGCTTCACCTTCGCCGAGACGATGGCCATCAGCTGGTCGTCGGTGACGACCGAGAAGCGCGCCGCGGTGGCGCTGCTGCGCACCCGCCAGGCCCCGCTCGCCTGCCGCTGGGCCGACGAGGGGTCGAGCACCAGGCTGCCGCTGCCGGAGCGCACCGACAGCGTCTTCACGTCGAGGCGCTCGTTGGTGACGCCGACGTCGACGTCGATGTCGCGGAAGTCTCCGAAGCTGGCGAGGGCGAGGCGACCGCGATGCCAGCTCACCGTGCCGCTGACGTCGGCTGCGCCCAGGGTGCCCGTGACGCGGAAGCGCTCGAGGTCGAGCTGGCCGCCCACCGTGCGCACCATCGGCGTGACGCCCGACAGGAAGCCCAGGTCGAAGGCCGAGGCGGTGAGGGCGAGGTCGACGGGCACGGTGGCGACGTCGAGGCCCGAGCGCAGCAGGGTGATGGACGGGTCGAGGCCGATGCGCCCCGTCGCGCGCAGCTCGCTGTTGCCCGCCGCCTTGAGCGTCATCGACACCGTCTGGGCCTGGCCCTGCGTGCGACTCACCAGCCGCGCCTGGCCGAGGGGCACCTTGCCGAACGAGAGGTTCTGCACCGTGGCGTCGAGCGACACCGTCGGGTCGTTCAGCGTGCCCTTCACGCCCAGGTCGACGCTCACCGAGCCGGTCGCCACCACGTCGTCGTCTCGCCGGGGCAGGAAGCGGCCCAGCGGCATCGGGGCGAGCGACAGCCGCGCCGAGACCTGCTCGGCGCCGAGGGTGTCGATGGCCTGCAGGCGTTGGAGCGGCGCGTCGACGAAGGCCTCGAGCTCGAACAGCGGCCGCTGGCTGAGGCGCCCCGAGCCCGCCAGCCGCGTCAGCGTGTCCGACAGCGTGAGCTCGAGCGCACCGTCGAGGTCCTCGAGGGGCGGCGCCTCGACGCCCTTCCATGTCAGGCGCAGCAGCCCGCGCGGGTCGTCGAGGCTGCCCGAGAGTGAAGCCGACAGCGTGGCGCGCCCGGTGACACCGTCGAGGCCTGGCACACCGAGCGGGTGGAGCACGTCGAGCGAGAGGTCGGCGACCTCGGCCGTCGCGGTCAGCGGGAGCCCCCGCGCCTGGTCGAGGCTCGGCCACGCGCGGCGCAGCGAGCGGACCGAGAGCGGCGTCTCGACCGACGCCCGCACGGCGGCGCCCTGCGCGCGGGTGGTGCCGGTGAAGGTCAGCCGGCCGTCGTCGCCGCTCGTCGCGCCGAGCACCAGGGCCTCGAGCCGAACGCTCTTCTGGAGCCGGCCCGTGGGCGTCACCGTCACCAGCGGGCTCTCGATGGCCAGCGAGAGGCCCGGGTCGCTGGCCGGCCCCTGCAGTGAGACGCGGCCCGCCAGGGTTCCGGTGATGGGCCAGGTCTGCGCGAGCCACGATTGCACCGCCTCGAGGCTCACGTCGTGGAAGGAAGCGGTGACCGCCAGCGGCGCCGGGCCGTCGCCCATCACGGCCGTCAGCGGCACGTCGAAGGTGGCGTCGAAGGCGCCGAGCGAGCTCACCAGCGCCAACGTGCCCTTCGCCTGGTCAGCGACGAAGGTGCCGTCGAGCGCTCCGGTGATGCCGGTGACGCCCTTCACCGAGACGTCCTGCGCACGCACTGCCGCGGCGCCATCGGGGCGGGGCAGCCGGCCCGTCGCCGAGGCGGTGCCCGAGACCCGGCCTGCGAGGCCCAGGCTGCGGGGCACCAGCACCTGGGGAAGTCGGCCGAGGTCGAGGTCGGTGACGGTGAGGGCCGCGTCGACTACGTCGCGCCGCAGTCGCCCACGCACCTCGAGCCGCTGGCCCTTCGAGGCGACGACGAGGGGATCGAGCTCGAGGCCGGGGGACCACCGCAGGTGGGTCGGCGCCTCGAGCGCCCAGACGGAAGTTGCGTCGTCGAGCCGGAGTGACGCGAGCGCGAGGCCCGTGCCATCGGCCTCGAGCGTTCCGCCCGCGGTGAGCGTCAGGTCGCCCAGGCCCTTCGTCGCCAACGTCAGCGAGAGCTCACGGCCGTGCGTGCCGACGTCGGCGCGAAGCTCGTCGAGCTGGCGGCCCGAGACCGACAGCTCCCGCGCCACGAGTCGCGCGCTGGCATCGAGCGGCGCGCTCACGTCGGGGACGGTGAGGTCGAGGTCGACGCTCGAGGTCGAGAGCGTGGCGACCCGGAGCTTCGAGAGCGTGCCCTGCGCGGTGAGGCGGGGTCGGCGCAGCGGGCCCGAGAGCGAGACGGAAAGCGTCCCGGCGCCGCCGAGCGTCGGAGGCCGGGTGCCGGTGAACTCGACGAGCGTCCGGTCGAGGCGTGAGAGGTCGGTCGCCTCGAGCGTTCCCGTCAGGGCGAGCGCCGTCGCCGACGCCCGGCCCGACAGCGAGGCGCTCGCGCCGGGCACCACCGCGCGGGCCGCGTGGACGGTGAGGGCGCCGGCCTTCGCGGCGACGTCGAGTGCCACCCTCGCCAGCTCGGCGCCGTCGGGCGTCTGCCAGCGCCCCGAGGCCTCGAGGGCGCCGGTCAGCCCCTCGAGCGAGAGGTCGCTCGCCGAGGCGGTGGCCGTGACCGAGAGCCGTGAGGGCTTGCCGCCGTCGACACACTCGGCCAGGTCGATGCCGTTGGCTTCGACGCGCACGGACTCGATGGTCTGGCGCTCGAGGTCGAAGCGGCCCTTCACGGTGGCCGTCGCTGCCCCGCTCGTGAGCACGAGGTCGGCCTGTCTGGGAGACACCCGCCCCGTGGCCTTCACGGCGCGCGGGAGCAGCCCTTCCCGCGTCAGGGCGTTCACGAGCGCGGGCGTCAGCGTCAGCTCGTCGACCTCGGCCTCGAGCGTCGGCCAGTCGACCCGGGCCTTCAGCGTGTCGTCGCCCACCCGCAGTTGGGTCTCGACGCGCACCTGATTCGGCGCCGGGCTCGTGGAGGACAGCGCCAGCGTCACCGGGCCCGCGATGGGTGCCGTCGCGGTGCCCGCGAGGGCGAGTGACGTGACGGCGGTGAGGGGGCCGGTGGTGACGACGGCGTTCCCCGAGCCCTCGAGGCCCTCGACGCGAATCGTGCGGGCGCCGTCGGCGTACGACACCTCGCCGGCCTCGATGGTCAGGCCCTCGAGCGAGAGGCGCAGCGGCTTCGAGGGGCCCCCGGGGGCGTCATCGCGGCTCGCGAGCGCGCGCTGCAGGTTGAGGCCTCGCGCGTCGCGCGAAAGCGTCACCCGTGGCCGGGTCAAGCGCACCTCGGACAGGCGGAAGTCACGTTGCGAGGCGGCCACGAGGTCGACGTCGAGCTCGACGCGTGCCACCTCGGCCACCAGCTCTCCCTCGGGCGTGAAGAGCTTCACGTCGGTCAACACGAGGTGTCCGCCCGCGAGGTCGATGCTTCCGAAGTCGAGGCGCCCCGCGATGGCGGCCGCCGATGCGTCCACCACCTTTCGCCGCACGAAGTCCTGGCCGCCGCTGCTGCGCAGCCACCCGAGGCCCACCACGAGCACGAGCCCGAGGAGCAGCAGCACCACCAGCAGGGCCCAGCCGAGCCGCTTCAGCGCGCGCCGCACCTAGAAGGCCTCGCCGATGGAGAGGTGGAAGGTGCACACGCTGTCCGGCGCGCCCGCGTAGGTGGTGGAGCCGCTCGCGCCCAGATTGAAGAAGCAGCCCGACTGCGTGAAGTACGCCGGCTGGCCCGGGTCCTTCGGCAGCAAGGGGCCCCCGATGAAGGGCAGGCGGAAGGCGACGTCGCTCCGAATGGGCCCGAGCGGCGTGCGGTAGCGAACGCCGAAGCCCACCGCGGTGTAGAGGCTGGTGGCCAGGTTGGTGGCGGGGCCCAGGGGCTCGGCCGTCACCAGGCCCGAGTCGACGAAGACGGCCAGCGTCAGCGTGTCGGTGACGTCGACGCGGAACTCGAGCGAGGCCTCGAGCAGGCCGTCGCCGCCGATGGGTACCGTGGCGCCGAGCGGGCCGACGAGACAGTCACCTGCGGCGTTGCGCTGACACAGCGGCTGCCCGTCGAGGCCGAGCTCGTTCGAGGGCAGGGGCCCCGTGCCGAGGGGCACCACCGCCATGGGAGACAGCCGCCGCTGGTTGAAGCCACGCATGTACGCGCCGCCAGAGAAGAACCGCGCGACGATGGGCGTCTCGCCGCCACCGAATCCAACCAGCGTGCCGGCCCTCAGCTTCCCGGCGAGGGTGAACTGTCTGCTCGCCCCGAAGCTGACGTACCCGCGCGCCTCGGGCAGCAGACGGATGAAGGGCGTGAAGCGCGTCGTCTGCGAGAGCCCGGCCTGCGCCGAGGCCGAGAGGAAGAAGCCGCTGCGGGGCGCCAGCCGGTCGTCACGGCGGTCGTACTCGACGGTGAGGTCGGTGAACCCCACCACACAGAGCGCGGGGAACGTGGGGCAGCCGAGCGCCGCGCTGGGAGCGCCGCCAGTGGCCATCTGCTGCACCTCGCTCTGCAGCAGGTAGGTGTTGGCGTTCACCGACGGGTAGACGAGCCAGTTGGCGGTGGGGCGCCACACGAAGCCCAGCTTCAGCTCACCGCCGAAGTAGTTGAAGGCGTTGTCCAGCACGCGCGACAGCTCGAGCGAGGTGGTGAGCGAGACGGTGCGGGTGTTGAAGACGCGCGGCACCTCGTACTGCACGTTGAGGCTTCCGACGGGGCCGTGGTTGGTGCCGCCTTCGCCCGAGGCCTCGCGGCGGATGAACTCGGGCAGGTTGGGCAGCACCGCGTAGCCGAGCCGCGCCTTGAGCGTCAGCTTGTCGAGGAGCGCGCCCTTCGAGAGCAGCTTCGCGAAGCCCAGGTTCCGGTCGACGTACTCGTAGAAGACGCGCACCTCGTTGCGAATGAGGTCTCCGCCGGCGCCGCCGCCCCAGCGCTGGCTGTGAAAGGGCGCCTCGCGGGCGTCGATGATGATGGGCAGGGTGCCGGTCGTCGGGTCTGGAATGCCGCGGTTCACCTTCACCGCGCTGAAGACGCCCATCTGGAAGATGCGGGCCTGCGCGTCGGCCAGCATCGAGTCCGAGTACCAGCGGCCCGGCTCGAGGTCGACCGACGCCACGTCGATGATGAGCTTCGAGGGCACCACGGCGCCGATTGGCGCGAAGACCTGGCCGATGCGATAGCGGGGCCCCGGCGTCACCTGCAGCGTGGCGTCGACGGCGGGCGCGTCGAGGTCGATGACGGCCTCTCCCACCACCTCCGCCATGGCGTACCCGGCCTCGTGGAGCGCGCTCACCAGCGTCACCTTGTCCGCGGCCCAGTCGTCTTCGAGGAAGGTGCGGCCCTCGGAGAGCGTCAGCGCGCGGTCGAGCTTCTCGCGGTCGAGCCCCTCGAGGCCATCGAGGCCCGTGCGCGTCAACCGGCGCAGCTTCGCGGGCTTTCCTTCGAACACCTTGACCGTCAGCTTCACCGTCTGCGCCTTCGTCTCGACGACGGCGTCTTCGAGGACGCGGGCCTGGTAGTAGCCGCGGGACTCGTACACGCGGGTGAGGCGCCGCAGGTCGGCCTGCCAGGTGTTGGCGTCGAACCACTCGGTGCGGCCGACGATGGGGGTCCACCACGGCCACCAGGGAGAGGCCGAGGTGACGATGCGCGCCTTCAGGTCCTGCGCGGGCACCGCGCGCGCGCCTTCGAGGTCGAGCGAGACGACCTCGAGGGCGTCGGGGGACGGGCGCTTTCGGGCGGCGTCGACGGTGCCGCAGCCGCACATGGCGAAAAGCAGCAGCGCGACGACGCTGGACCACGGGCAACGCATCTTGAGGGCCACCCCCGACGTACACCGTCATGGCGTGATGGGCGAGGAAGGCTCACGCGCCGCCTCGTGATGGAGACGCTGGAACAGGGGGGACGTACGGGCCGCCGCCAGTCCGCCAGGGTCGGCCGCTGGCCCTGGCTCCCGAGGCCCGTGAACGGGCGGGTGATGGCCTTCTCCCCCAGGGCCGAGCGCACGCCGCTCTCGTTTGGTGCTCGACGTTCAGCCTTGCGGAAAGCGCACCGCATCGGGGTAGGGCGTGACGCGCACTGGCCGGCCCGACTCGAGGCTGGCCTTCACCTTCTTCCACCACGACGCCTCGAAGAGCTCGGGGTGCCGAACCTCGAGCACCCGCCGCACGCGCTCGTCGGTGAAGAGGAACGGGCGCCACTCTTCCGGGAAGACGTCGTGTGGGCCCACCTGGAACCAGGCCTCGCCGCGCCAGTCGTCTTCGTCGTCGCGGGCCTTCGGCAGCTCGCGGAAGTTCACCTGCGTCACCGTCTCGACCTCGTCGTAGTCGTAGAAGATGACGCGCCCCAGCCGGGTGACGCCGAAGTTCTTGTAGAGCAGGTCGCCGGCGAAGACGTTGGCGGCGGCGAGCTCCTTCATGCAGTGGCCGAAGTCGTCGACGAGGTGCTCGAGCTCGGAGTCGCTCGCGGCGCGCAGCGCGAGGTCGAGCGGATTCATGCGGCGCTCGATGTACACGTGCTTGAACACCACCGAGTCGCCTTCCTCCGAGAGCTGCTGTGGCACCTCGCGGCGCAGCTCCTCGAGGAGCTCCGGCGACAGCCGCGCCTTCGGAATCGCCACGTCCGAGTACTCGAGCGTGTCGGCCATGCGGCCCGCGCGGTCGGCGCGCTTCACCAGCCGGTAGCGCTCCTTCACCTGCGCGGGCGTGACGTCCTTCGGGGGCTTGGGCCGGTCACGAATGAGCTTGAAGACGTACGGGAACGACGGGAGCGTGAACACGACCATCACCAGCCCCGCGGTGCCCGGCGCGAGCGTCAGCAGGTCCGTCGAGTGCCGCAGGTGGTGCAGGAAGTCCCGGTAGAAGAGCGCCTTCGACGCCTTGCCGAAGCCGAGCATCGCGTAGAGCTCCCACGGCGGCTTCGACGGCAGCATGCGCCGCAGGAAGTGCACCCACGTCGAAGGCACGTCGATGTCGGCCAGGAAGTACGCGCGCGTCGACGAGAACAGAATCGCGAGCAGCTTGGGGTCGAGCAGCACCGCATCGAGCACGAGCCGCCCGCGCCCGTCGTGCACGATGGGAACCACGAAGGGCACCATCGACAGCCCGTTGAAGGCGCGGCCCACCACGTACGCTTCCTGGCCGCGGAAGAGCAGCGACTCGAGCACCTGGAGCTGGAAGTTGGGTTCGACCACGAGCGGGCGCGGCATCGCCCGACGCAGCGCGCGCACCACGTGGTTCACGTCGCGGTCGAGGTCGGCGTACGGGCGTGACAGGCCGAAGTCGAGCACCAGCTTCTTGAGCGTCGTGCGCAGGCCGGTGCGGGCCGGGTAGTAGCAGCGGTACGAGGGTTCCCAGAGGTCGAGGTATTCGGTCGACACGCTGGGCCGAACGAACATGAAGCGGTTCTGGAAGTAGGTGCGGTACAGCACCCGCGTCGTCACCGAGTTGAAGAAGACCTCGGCGAGCTCGGGCTGCCGGTGCTCGAGGAGCAGCGCGACGTAGGCGAGCTTCACCTCGCCCCAGCGCGCGTCGGTGAAGACCTCGGGCGGGAACTCCTTCGTCAGCCGCTCGACGCACTCGACGACGCGCGTGTCGTACCAGCCGATGCGCTCGGACTGCAGCCGGCGCAGCGCGTTCCAGTCTTGCGCCTCGAAGAAGCCCTTCGCGGCGCGCCCCGTCTGCTGCATGAGGCCGTAGTGGGTCTCGAAGCCGTCGAGCATCGCTCGCGCGACGGCGGCTTCCTGCGTCTTCATCGTCTGCACGGCGCCGCACTTCAGCACAGCGTGGGATGGACTTTGCGAGCTTCGTCATTCAAGACCGGGGCATGAGACTGCTCTCCGTCGTCGCTGCGCTCGCCGTGGTGTCGTGCAGTGGGCAGGCGCCCTGTGGGCCGTCGACGTGCGCGACGGGGTGCTGTGACGCGGCCGGGGTGTGTCGGGCCTCGCCAGACTCGAGCGCGTGTGGCCGCGGCGGCGCCGTCTGTTCGGCATGTGGTGCAGGCCAGACGTGCTTCGCGGGCGCGTGCTCGAGCCTCGGCCCCGGAGGCTCGTCGGGCGGCGGAAGCAGCGGCGCGGGTGGAGGCACCTCGAGCGTTGGCGGCGGAAGCTCAGGGGTGGGTGGTGGTTCCTCGGGCGTCGGCGGGGGCTCGTCAGGCGTCGGCGGGGGCTCGGGTCAGGTCGACTGCACGCGCCCGGCGCCGCAGGTGCCGACGGGTGGCTGCACGCTGAGCCTCGTCGCGCCGGCGAACTGTTCGACGGTGTCGTTCAACAATGGCTTCTTCGAGCTGTCGTGGACGACGAGCACGACCTTCTGCGAGGGCCCGCATCGGCTTTACGTCGCTGGCAGCCCCGTCTCGACGTGGACCGAAGGCGACGGCAACGTGCTCGAGTTCGAGCTCTCGTCGGGCACCTACGAGAACTACGCGATGACCCGGAACATCGGGGGCTACTACCTCATCACGCAGCCCGAGTTGGCCCAGCTGCGCGCGGTCAACGGGCAGTACTACTTCCGAGTCGGCAGCGCCTTCGGCTCGGTCAGCGAGACGGGCACCTTCATCGTCCGCTGAGCGCATCAACTCCAGTCGATGACGATCTTGCCCGCGGCGCGCCCGCTGCGGCTCCGGGCCCACGCGTCAGCGAGTCGCTCCGGTGGGTACGTGCTGTCGATGACGACCTCGAGCCGGCGCTGCGTGACGAACGCGTCGAGCACGGCGAGGTCCTTCGCGTTCGGCTTCATCAACACCGGAGCCACCGTTCGCCCGGAGAAGACGTTGAGCGCCTGGCGGAGGAACACGGCGGGCCCGGGAACGCACGAGGCGTAACGGCCGCGGGGTGAGAGGCGGGGCAGGTGCTGGGAGGGAGAGCCGCCCACCGCATCGAGCACGACGTCGAAGGGGGCCACGTCACGCCATGGGTCAGGCTTCGTGTAGTCGACGACCGCGTCGGCACCCAGGCGTCGCACGAGGTCCACGTTCTTCGCGCTGCACACGCCGGTGACGTGCGCGCTGGCTGCCTTTGCCAGCTGGACGGCGACGTGGCCGACGCCGCCTGACGCGCCGATGACGAGCACGCGCTCCGTGGCGCCCTCGAGCGGCAGCTTGCAGCCGTCGCGCAGGCCCTGGAGCGCCGTCAGGCCGACGAGCGGAAGACCTGCCGCCTGGGCGAAGTCCATGCCCTCGGGCATCGCGCACACGACGTCGAGGCCTGCGCAGACGAGCTCGGCGTTCGCGCCGCCCGCCTGCCCGGACAGCCGTGTGTGCACGCGCTGGCCCACCGAGAACTCCGTGACGCCCGGGCCCAGCGCCGCGACTTCACCGGCGAGGTCGTACCCGGGCACGAAGGGGAAGCGCGCCGTGAGAATCGGGCGGTACGTGCCGTCGACTTGTTTCCAGTCGATGGGGTTCACGCTGGTGGCACGCACGCGCACCAGGACCTCGCGTGGCCCTGGTGTCGGCGCCGGCCGCTCGACGAGCTGGGGGGCGCCTCCGTACTCGTGAAAGACGATGGCGCGCATCGAGGGCCGTCAGCTCTGCGCCTTGCGCTCGAAGTACTGCAGGTCGACGAAGACGGCCGCTGCGAGAATCAACATGCGCTGGTCGGCGGTGAGCGACGGGTCCTGGAATGCGACGCGGAAGTTGTCCTTGTCGGTGAACATCTCGCTCAGCACCCCGGCCCACTTCTTCTCGATGACGGCCACCTGTTGCTCGCCGCGGAAGAAGGGAAACGTCCACAGCTTGAAGAGCCCGGACTTCATCTCGAGAATCACGTTGCCGTTTCCGTCGACGACGTCGAAGCGCTTGGTGAAGAACGCGAAGCGCTGCTGGAGCGCGCCGATGGGCCGGCCGTTCGCCGACACCTCGAGGCGCTGGAAGAAGAAGCGGAACGGGTGGTGCGCGCGGAAGGCCTCGGTGCGGCTGGTGTCGAAGAAGGCGATGTCGAAGCTGCGCCAGTGACCGAGGAAGTACAGCGCCAGCATGCCGAGCAGGCCCGAGCGTTGTTCGGCGGCGTAGAAAACCTCCTGCCGGTCGGGTGTGCTGATGGCGTACTTGTTGCGGGTCTCGAAGCCGAAGAACTCGGCGAGCTCGCGCTTCTGGCGGACGTAGAGCTCGGGCTCGGACAGTCGGGAGAGGGCGGTCGTCATGGCGAAGGAGCATGCCACGCCCGTTCAGCGCGGCACGCCTCCATCCACCGGTGCCGGCAACGTTCCCGACACGGCCATGAAGCGCACGTTGGGGCCCTCGAAGCCGGGCTGCTTCGTCGCGAGCAGGACGACGAGCCTGTCTTCGAGCGGCGTCAACACGACGTCGACGATGCGGTACCACGAGGCGCAGCCCCGGCTCGTCGGCAGCTCGGCGTCCCGCTGGAGCACCTTCCCGTCGATGGTCAGCGTCAGCAATTCGGGGCCAGGCTCGAGGTCCTGACAGCGGCCCGCCGTGGTGACGGGCCGGCGCTCGGCCAGTACGGTGAAGCGGGGTGACCCGGCGCAGAAGAAGCACCGGTGCACCGAGAACGTCGCCGTGTCGTCCGGAACGCCGACGTCATGGAGCGGGTGGTGAATGACGTGCTCTCCGCGCACGGGCCTGTCGAGGCCCAGGGTCCGCAACGTGCGGGCGCTCCGGCGGCGAACCTCGGCGCAGGCCCGCTCAGGCGTCGCGCCCGCGACCTCGAGGCGAACGAACACCGGCGCGGCTGCCCACCGGTTCGTCGCGACCTCGACGGTGACGAGCTCGCACCAGGCGAAGCCCGAGCCGTCTTCCGTACCGAACTGGAGGAAGCCGAAAGTCCTCGCGTCGCGGGAGAAGCCGAGCAGCTCTCGGGTGGCGGAGTCTCCAGCGAACGTCAGTGACGCAGCCACGCAGGTGGCGAACAGGAGCGCGCGGTTGACGAGCTTCGGAATGGTGTGGGCCGTCATGCCGAAGTCACCGAGACGGGTACGCCGCTCAACGCCGCGTTGCCCGAGAGCGTGTCGACGCGCAGTTCGTCGCTCACGTCGTTCACGCTCGCGCCCGCGTGCTTCGTTGCGACCGTCAGCTGCACGCCCTCGCGCCCATGCCCGTACCCATGCGGCAGGCTCACCACGCCAGGCATCACCGACTCGCTCACCTCGAGCGGGACCGTCACCGCGCCGGCGCGAGACGACACGGTCACCGCTGCTCCGCTCGACAGGCCCCGCGCGGTCGCGTCACTCGGATGCATGAGCAGCGTGCAGCGCGGCTTGCCCGACACCAGCTTCTCCGCGTTGTGGAGCCACGAGTTGTTGTCGCGGGTGTGCCGGCGGTTGATGAGGACGAGCTCGGGTCGCGGCGCCGACAGCAGGGCCTCGAGGCGCGCGACGTCGGCCACCAGCTTCGGGGGCGCGAGCTCGATGCGACGGTCCTTCGTCTGGAGCGCCCGGGGGAACGCGGGCTGGAGCGGGCCGAGGTCGAGCCCATGCTCCGCGGCCGCGACCTTCTTCAGGGTGAGGCCTGACAGGCCACCGCGCCTTCCGAGCCGCAAGCCCAGGTCGAGGAGGCCTCTGGGGCCGAGGCGCTCCATCGCGCGCCACTTGAGCGAGGCTGAGAGCCCGGCGCCCCGCAACGCCTCGAGCCGTCGCCCCAGCCCGAGCAGAATCTGCCAGTCGTGTCGCGCGTCCGGGCCGGGGTCGAACAACGCGTCGGCGTGGCGCACGACGTCGCGCACCGCCAGCATCGGGAACACCACGTCGAAGTGCAGGCGCTCGAGCGGCGACGGCGGCGGGAGGATGAGGTGCGCGTGCCGCGTCGTCTCGTTGAGGTACGGGTCGATGGAGATCATCACCTCGAGCCCGGCGAGCGCGCGGTCGAGCTGCGCTCCATTCGGCGTCGACAGCACGGGGTTGCCGGCCAGCGTCACGAGCGCGCGCAGTCGCCCCGGCCCGTCGGTGAGCATCTCTTCGGCCATCGCGGCGACGGGCAGCTCGCCGCCGACCTCGGGCAGCCCGCGGACGCGTGTCGTCCTCCGGCCGTGACTCCCGGGCCCCGGCGCCAGCGGCCTCGGCAGCCAGCGCGGGTCGAACGCCGGCATGGGGAACATCGCTCCGCCCGGCACGTCGAGGTGGCCGGTGACGATGTTGAGCGCGTTGATGAGCCACGCACACAGCGCGCCGAAGGGCTGCACCGAGGTGCCCATGCGGCCATAGACGACGGCCCGCGGCGTCGAGACGAGCTGCTGCGCCAGCCGGCGCGTCACGTCGGCGCCGATGCCGGTGGTGGCGGCGACGTGCTCCGGCGAGAACGTGCGCGCGAGCCGCTCGAGCTCGTCGAGGCCACGCAGCGAGGCCTCGAGCACATGGGGGCGTCGTGGGGCTGCCAGCACCTCGTGGAGCAGGGCGAACAACCACAGCGCGTCGGTGCCCGGCTGGATGAAGTGGTGCTCGTCGGCGCGCTCGGCCGTCTCGGTGCGTCGCGGGTCAACGACGACGAGGCGTCCCCCGCGCGCCTTCAGCGCCTCGAGGCGGTGCTTCATGCCTGGCGCCGTCATCAGGCTGCCGTTCGACGCGAGCGGGTTCGCGCCCAGCACGAGGAAGAAGTCGGTGCGGTCGACGTCGGGCACCGGGAGCAGCAGCTGGTGCCCGAACATCCAGTGCGCCACCAGCATGTGCGGCAGCTGGTCGACCGAGGTGGCCGAGAAGCGGCTCTTCGTGCCGAGCGCCCGCAGGAAGGTCGGCCCGAAGAGAATGGCGCCCGTGTTGTGCGTCGTCGGGTTGCCCAGGTACGTGGCCACCGCGTCACGCCCGTGCGCGCGCTGCACCGCATGGAGCCGCCGCGCGGCCTCGTCGAGTGCTTCGTCCCAGCCGATGGCGCGCCAGGTGGTGCCCTCTCGCCGCATCGGCGTGCGCAGCCGGTCGGGGTCTTCGTGCAGGTCCTTCAGCGCCGTCGCCTTCGGGCACAGGTAGCCGCGGCTGAACGGGTCGTCGTCGTCTCCCCGAAGCGAGGTGACCGTCTTGCCGTCGGTCTCGATGCGCAGGCCACACATCGCCTCGCAGAGGGTGCAGGGCCTGAAGTGCACGCGCGTCGTCATGGTCCCGCCAGCGTAGCGCCACCGTGGGGAGCCCGCGCCCCCGGCACCGGAGCGCACGCCGCCGTGCTCCGCCTCGAGGGCCCGGCGGCCGTCATTCGAAGCGCAGCGCGGCCAGCGGGTTGAGGTGCGCGGCCTTCCTCGCGGGGAAGACGCCGAACACCACGCCGACGAGCACCGACACGCCGAACGCGACCGGCACGGCGCCCGCGGGCACGATGAAGGGTACGTGAATCAGCCGCGCCAGGCCGAGCGCCGCCGTGACGCCGACGCCGATGCCCACCACGCCCCCGAGCGCCGACAGCACGACGGCCTCGACGAGGAACTGGCTCAGAATGTCGCTGCTGCGCGCTCCGACGGCGAGCCGAATGCCGATCTCACGGGTCCGCTCCGTCACCGACACCAGCATGATGTTCATGATGCCGATGCCGCCCACGAGCAGCGAGATGGCCGCCACGCCCAGCAGGAAGGTCGTGAGAATGCCCGTCACCTGGTCGAGCACCGCCTGCACCTCGCGTGGGTCTCTCACCGCGAAGTCGTCGTCGTCACCGGTGAGGATTCGGCGGCGCTGCCGGAGCACGGTGGTCAGCTGCGTCCTCGCGTCGTCGATCCGGTCCTGGCTGCGCGCCGCGGCCATGATCAACCCGATGCGGTCGGTGCCCGCGATGCGGCGCGACCAGGTGCTGAAGGGCATGAAGATGACGTCGTCCTGGTCCATGCCGAAGGCCGACGCGCCCTTCGTCTCGAGAATGCCCACCACCCGGCAGGTGACGTCGTGAATGCGCAGCTCTCCACCGAGCGCGGCCCCGCCGGGGAAGAGCGCCGTCTCGACGGTGTGGCCCACGAGGCAGACCTGCGCGGCCTGGCGCTCGTCGTCCGCGGTGAGCGCGCGGCCCGTCACGACGCTCCAGGCGCGAATGTCGAGGTAGTCGGGCCAGACGCCCGTGACGACGGTGCTCCGGTTGAGCCCGCCGACCACCGTTCGGAGCGGCCGCTGCGACGCCGGCGACACCATGGACACGTCGCGCGCCCCACGCCGAATCGCCTCGAGGTCGCCCACGGTGAAGAGCGCGGCCCCGGCCGAACCACCACCCATGCGCTGGCTCGGCGAACCGGGCACCACCATCAACATGTTGCTGCCCATGCCCGAGATGGTGGCGCCGATGTAGGCGGTCGCGCCCTGCCCGAGCGACTCCATCATGAGCACCGCGCCGACGCCGATGACGACGCCCAGCATGGTGAGCGCCGACCGCATGCGGTTGCGCAGGAGCGCGGACAGGGCGAGCGACGTGGTGGCCCTGGCGTTCATGCGCTCACGGGGGTGTCCGACGCGATGCGCCCGTCACGAAAGACGACGCGGCGCTTCGCCCAGCTCGCGCACGTGAGGTCGTGCGTCACCATGATGACGGTGATGCCGCGCGTGAGGTGGAGGCTCGAGAGGAGCTGCATGATCTCGTCGCCGGTCTTCGAGTCGAGGTTGCCGGTCGGCTCGTCGGCGAGAATCACCTCGGGGTCGTTGACCAGCGCCCGCGCGATGGCGATGCGCTGCTGTTGGCCACCCGAGAGCTGGTTGGGCCGGGCGTCTTCGCGGCCCGCCAGGCCCACCGACGAGAGGGCCGCGTACGCCCGCGCCTCGCGCTCGAGCGCTCCGACGCCCGCGTAGATGAGGGGGAGCGAGACGTTGTCGAGGGCGCTGGTGCGCGCGAGCAGGTTGTAGCTCTGGAAGATGAAGCCGAACTTCGCGTTGCGCAGCGCCGCCAGCACGTCGCCCGACAGCGACTGCACCGGGTGCCCTTCGATGAAGTACGCCCCGGCGGTGGGCAGGTCGAGGCAACCGAGAATGCTGAGCGCCGTCGACTTGCCAGAGCCCGACGCGCCGGTGATGGCGACGAACTCCGAGGGCGCGATGGCCAGGTCGACGCCGTCGAGCGCGCGGACGATGGCGTCACCCTCGCCGTAGTGCCGGTGGACTCCGGTGAAGCGCAGCAGCGAGGCCTCAGCGGGGCCTGACGAGTCCATAGGCCTTCTTTCCTTCTGGCGTGAGGTCGACCAGCACCTGCGTCCCCTCGTGCACGTCCGCCTCGGCGATGGCCGTCAGCTCACCGTCGGTCAGCCCGGGGTGCACCGGCCGCCGCTCGAGCGCCTCGGCCACGAGCACCCACACGCCCGGCCCGGTCGTCGGCACCGAGTCTGGCGGCGTGAAGTGCAGCGCCGCGTTGGGCACACGCGCCGTGTCGTCCACCTGGCCGGTGCGCACCCGGGCGCTGGCGGTCATGCCGGGCTTGAGGGTCAAGTCGACGTTGTCGACCGCGATGACGGCGCCGTACGTCACCACGTCCTGAACGACGCGGGCGGCGTTGCGCACCGACACCACCGTGCCGGTGAACGTTCGGCCCGGGTAGGCGTTGACCGTGAAGGTGGCGGCCTGGCCCTCGTGCACGTCGCCGATGTCGGCTTCGTCGATGGCCGCGACGACCTCCATCGTCCGCAGGTCGGCGGCGACGGTGAAGAGCACCGGGGTCTGCAGCATCGAGGCGACCGTCTGGCCGGGGTCGACGTTTCTGGTGATGACGACGCCGTCGATGGGCGCCCGAATCACCGTGTGCGTCAGGTTGGTGCGCGCGAGGGAGGCCTGGGCGCGTTGCGCCGCGAGCGTGGCCTCGGCCGCACCGACGCGGGCCGTGGCGAGCACGACGGCGGTGACGGCGGCTTCGTGCTCCGTCTGGGTCTGCGCCCCCTGGGCGAAGAGGTCGTCGGCGCGCGCCTTGTTGCGCCTCGCCTGGGCCAGGTCGGCCGAGGCCTGGGCGAGCTGGGCCCGGCTCGCGGCTGCCAGGGCGGCCGACTGCGCGGCCTGCGCCTCGAGCGCTCCTTCGTCGAAGCGCGCCATCACCTGGCCCCGCGTGACGCGGTCGTTGAAGTCGACCTCGACCGTCGAGACCCGGCCGGAGATCTCGGCGCCGACGGAGACGGTCGAGACGGCGTCGACGCGGCCGGTCGCCAGCACCTCGCGCACGACGGGGCCACGAGTCACCGCGGCGGTGCGGAAGCGCTCGACCATCGGCGTCGGCTTCGGTCGAGTGAACCACACGATGGCGCCGACGAGCAGCGCCGCGGCCGCGAGGACCGCGAGGGTGATGAGTCGTCGACGGGTGCGCTTGTGCCGCTCGCGCTCGATCAGCTCGGGCAGGGTGACCTGCCGGAGCGGAACGACCTTCGGAGTCACGAGCGGCGGCGCAGGCGTCATGCAGGGCCAGCGCTGCATCAAGCGTGCGCCGGGTCCCCCCACGGCGAAGACGCTCGTGCCGCGGTGTCTCGACGGGTCAGCCTCCGCGGCGCCCATGCCGCGAGCTCGCCGTCGCCGACTTCATCTGCCGTGCGTGCTCGCTGCCCCTGACGCTCTTCGTCGGGGGTTGCTCCCTGCTCGCTGCGGCCTTCTCAGCGCTCCGGGTGCGCCGGCTGGCCCGCGTCACCCGCTTGGTCCGGGGCGCGCCGCTGCGCTCGGTGGCGCGCTTCGCCGACTGGGCTCTGGTGGTCATGGTCGTCTCCTGGTTGGCGAGGGGGCGCAGCGTCGTCACCCCGGGTGGACTTCCTCGTGCTGCACCTCGTGGGCCTTCGTTCGCGGCGCCCGACGTCACTGTCATCCCGGTGCCCGTCACGCCTCGTCTGCTCCGGGTCGCCGGCCGCGTGTCAGCTCGCGCTCGACGGTGGAGCGACAGCATCGCGCGTGCCACGTCAGCGGGGGGCCCCGAGGCACGGAGCTCCGGCCCTATCGACCGATTCGCCTTCCATCAACGTGAGCGACGGAGCCATCAACTTGATGGGACGGGGCCGGCGCTCGGGGGGAGCACGGGTGTGGTCGTCGGTTTGCAACCCGCCCCGGCATGCGCCCCTCGACCCCAGTGCCCGTGCAGATCAACACCGATGCCACGCTCACGAGCCACGAGGCCCGACGTGAGCGCATCACCGGCGTCGTGACGAGCGCGGTGGAACACGTTCGCGATCGAATCAGCCGCGTCGAAGTGCACTTGAGCGTCGAGCACGCCCATCACCCCACGGGGAGCAACGTGCGCTGCCTCATGGAGGCGCGCATCGAGCGGCACCCGCCCGTGGCCGTCTCGCACACGTCGGGCTCGCTCGAAGACGCCGTCGACGGCGCCGCCGACAAGCTCCAGCGCACGCTCGAGCACCTGCTCGTTCGTGACGACCGGCACCATCGCGAGACCATCAGACACGCGTGACGTCGGGCCCGCGGGGGCCGCGTCAGCCGACGCGACGAGCGGCGCGGCGACGGCGCAGGAGCAGCAGCGTCGCTCCCACGAACCCACCGCCGACCGTCGAGCAGCTGGGCGACGGTGCCGGAGCTGGCTGTGGCCTCGTGGGCGCTCCCCCGTCGGGCACGCCCCCATCCATCGCGGGCTCGACTGGCATCACCTCGACGTCGGTCACCTGACACGACCCACGCACACACGCCTGCCCCGAGGGGCAGAGCGGCCCTTCGTCTACCTGTCCGTCGCAGTCGTCGTCGAGCAGGTTGCAGCGCTCGGTGAGCGGCCGGCCCGGCATGCATGACGTCGGGTCGCAGGTCAGCCCCAACGCCGCGCACCAGCCCGTGCCGCAGCGCACGCGCACGCCTTCGTCGGTGCGCCCATCGCAGTTGTCGTCGCGCTGGTTGCACGTCTCCGTCGCCCCGGGCCGAACCATCGCGTCGCGGTCGTCACAGTCCTGGTCGTTCGGAGCGCGGCCTGACGACGAGCAGCCCGTCATCATCGCGCCGCGGCGGTCTCCGAAGCCGTCGCCGTCGGCGTCGGGCCATGTCGTCGCGTTCGACAGCCCCTCGTCCATCTGGGTGTCGCAGTCGTCGTCCTTGCCGTTGCAGCGCTCGACGCCGCCGGGCACCACCGTGCCGTCGAAGTCGTCGCAGTCGCCATCTCGCGTCGAGAAGCCCTGCGGGACCGAGCAGTCGAGCGCGGTGCCGTTCGCCATCGAGCCCACGCCGTCTCCGTCGAAGTCCCGGAAGTACGTCGTGCCTGCGCAGCCGAAGACGAGCTGGCGCCGCGCTTCGCCGGTGGTGTCTCCACCGCTGCGCCCATCGCCGTTGCCCAGCACCGTCCACGCCGAGAGCTCGGCGCCTCCCGCACCGGCCGGCGCCGTCCACTGCACCTGGAAGGACACCTGCCCTCCTTGCGTCGCCTTGACGCCCGCCTGCACGACGTCGCCGTTGAGGAGCCGCGTGCTCTGCCCCGGCACCAGGGTGAAGCTGCCGCGCGTCGTGGTGAGGAACAGGCCGCCGTTCAGCCCCGCGCCCCGCGCCGTCACCGTCACCAGCACCGTCGCCCCGGGCGTCACCGTGGGCGGGTTCAACTCGAGCGTCGTCGTGTGCGCTGCCGACGAATGGCACCCCTGGCAGCCCGAGGCAGCGATGCCGGCCGACCGCGCTGCAGCGGCGAACGGGAGCAGAAGGACGAGGACGAAGAGGCTGCGCATCGGTACCCACCGTGCCAAGCGACCGGCCCCTCTGACAACTGAGCACCGCAGGTGGCAGATCCACCCGGCACGGGCCTCATTTGATGCTAGCTTTCTTCGAAACATGACCGCGTTCGAGTTCGCCCTGCCCGGCGCCCCCGGGTCGCCCGGTTTTCGGTTCCCCGGCCCGCGGTTCATCATTGGCTCGGCGCCCGAGGCCGGCCTTCGGTTCGACGCCCGCCTCGTGCAGCCGCAGCACGCCGAGGTGGCGTTCGACCCGAGCGGCGTGCCGTGGATTCGAGACCTCTCCAACGGGCAGCTCTGGCTCAACGGGGTGGTGGTGCAGAAGGCGCGGCTGACGGTCGGCGCGCAGGTGCGGCTCGGTCGCCTCGAGCTCGAAGTGCGCGACGCCAGCGCGGTGTCCGAAGTACCGCTCGACTCGACGGCCCGACGCCCGACGCCGTTCGCCACGCCACCGATGGACGCCACGGCGAAGCGGCCGACGCCCTTCCAGGCTCCCGCGCCGGTGCGAACGAGCGGCGTGGGCCGGGTGAGCGGCGCGCGCACGCCCGCGGTGACGGGCGAAGAGAAGACCAGCCTGTCGGGGGCCTACGTGCCGTCGGGCTCGACCCGCGAAGCCCCGGCCGTGTCCGACGACACCTTCATGCGCACGGTGCTGCCCGAGGGCGCCGTCATCGGCGGGCGCTACCGCATCATCAAGAAACTCGCCGCCGGCGGCATGGGTGAGGTGTACCAGGCCGAGCACGTCGAGCTGCACAAGCAGTTCGCCGTGAAGGTGATGCTGCCGGCGCTCTCGAGCGACCAGGAGTTCGTCAACCGGTTCAAGCGCGAGGCCATCTCGGCCAGCCGCATCGGCCAGCAGAACATCATCGACATCTCGGACTTCGGGCAGACCGACGAGGGCCGGTTCTACTTCGTGATGGAGTTCCTCGACGGGCTCACCATCGCCAGCGTGCTTCATCGCCAGGGCGCGATGCCCATCGTGCGCATGGTGAACGTGGGCCTCCAGGTGGCCCGGGCGCTCGCCGCGGCGCACGCGCAGGGCATCGTCCACCGCGACATGAAGCCCGAGAACGTGATGGTGCTGCAGCGCCCCGGGCAGCCCGACTTCGTCAAGGTGCTCGACTTCGGCGTGGCGAAGGTCTCGACCGGGCCGGGGCAGGGTGGGCAGACGCAGCTCGGCATGGTGGTGGGCACGCCGCAGTACATGTCGCCCGAGCAGGCCATGGGCGTGGCCGTCGACACCCGCACCGACACCTATGCGCTCGGCCTCATCTTCTACGAGATGCTCACCGGCAAGCCGACCTTCGCCGGAGACACCGCCAGCATCTTGATGGTGAAGCAGGTGACCGAGCCCGCGCCGCCGTTCCCGCCCGAGGTGACGGCGACCCTGCCCGCGGCGCTGCACGACCTCGTCTTCAAGATGCTCGAGAAGGACCCGAACGCGCGCCCGCAGACGCTCGACGAGGTCGTCAACGTGCTCGAGACGCTGCAGGCGCACCTGAAGGTGGGCGCGAAGCTGGCGCCGGCGACGGCCTCGGGGCGCTTCCCGCAGACGGCCACGCCGCACACCGTCTCGGCCATTCGGGTGACGGCGACCGGCGCTCCCATCGCTGCGACGCAGCCGGTGGCGCCTCCGGCGGGTGCGCAGGCCGTCGTGGCCGAAGACTCCATCGCTCCGCCCGCGCGCTCGAAGCTGCCCTTCGTGGTGTTGGGGCTGGTGCTGCTGGCCGCGGCGGCCGGTGGTGCGGTGGTGCTCCTGAAGAGCGAAGAGACGGTGCACGCCGAGGTCATCGTCGCGAACCCCGAGCCGAAGCCGCCGGAGCCGAAGCCCATCGAGAAGGTGCCCGAGGCGCCGCCGACGCCGAAGGTGGTGCAGTACACCCTCGACACCGAGCCGCAGGGGGCCGAGGTCTTCGAGAACGAGATTCTCCTCGGCACGACGCCCTTCGTCCTGGCGCGCGCGCCCGAGGCCGTCGTCGAGTTGACCTTCAAGTTGAAGGGGTACGTCGACCTGACGCGCAAGGTGAAGGTGCCGCTGCTGGACAGCACGCTCCAGCTGCCGCTCGAGAAGAAGAAGGCCGGCGGAGGGCCGGGCCCGGGCAAGCCCACGAAGCCGCAGGGTGACCTCGCAGACCCCTACGCAACGCCGACCGAAGACTTGAAGAACCCGTTCGACTAGCGCTCCCGGGTGGGGGGCAGGAGAGACGTTTTCATGGTGTTCATGCACGCGCTGGCGGTGGCCCTGGTGGTGGCCGCGCCCGGCAAGACGAAGCCCGCGACGACGCCCACGGTGGCGGCGGACCCGACGGCGAAGGCCAAGGAAGCCTTCCTCACCGGCCAGCGCTTCTACAAAGAGGCCCGCTACGCCGACGCCATCGCGAAGTTCGAAGAGGCGTACTCGCTGAAGCCGAGCCCGGTGCTCTTCTACAACATCGGCCGCTGCCACGAGCAGCTCGGCGACGTGCCGAAGGCTCTTCGGGCGTACCGCGACTACCTGCGCATGGCGCCCGACGCGAAGGACAAGGACACGGTGAGCGACGCCATCGCGAACCTCGAGCGGCGGCTCAAGGAGAAGGGCCTGCAGCAGCTCATGGTGTTCGCCGACCCGCCCACGGCCATCATCGAAGTGGACGGCAAGGTGCTCGGCAACTCGCCCGCGTCGGTCGAACTCACGGCGGGCAACCACAAGCTGGTGGTGAAGGCCGAGGGCTTCGAGACGACCGAGCGTTCGTTCGTGATGCAGACCTCGCGCGCGACCGAGATGACCATCAACCTGCGTCCGGTGGCGGCCAAGCCGATGGACCCGCCGCCGCCTCCGCCGCCGCTCGTCGACGCGCCGAAGAAGGACGAGCCGAAGGTGGCCGCGCTCACGCCGACGAAGGACGTGACGGGCACGTCGTCAGGCGCGACGGACGTCACGAAGCCGGCGGAGCCCGCGCGGACGGGCGGCCGCTTGTGGACGTGGGTGGCTGGCGGCGCGGCGGTGGCTGCGGCGGGCGCTGGCGTCGGCATGGGCTTCGCGGCGCAGGAAGCGTCGCAACGCACGGCGAACCCGCCGATGGGCCTGACGCCGGCGCAGCAGGCCGTCAACGCGCAGGGCCTCGCGACGGGGGCGAACGTGGCGTACGGCGTGGCCGGCGCGGCGGCGGTGGCGGCGGTGGTGCTCTTCTTCATCGAGGGTCGCTGACATGAATACGGGACTGAGGCTGAGCCTGATGGTGGCGGTGGTGTCGGGTGGCTGCGTTCTCGACTTCAAGGAAGGCGGCCCGTGCACCTCGAGTGACGAGTGCCCCACGGGGCAGACGTGCGAGGCCGGGGTGTGCCTCAAGATGGGCGGCATGACGGGCGGTGGCTCGGCGGGTGGCTCCGCGGGCGGAACGGCCGGTGGGAGGGCGGGCGGAACGGCCGGTGGGACCGCGGGCGGAGTGGCTGGTGGGACGGCCGGTGGGACAGGGGGCGGCGTGGCCGGTGGAGATGCCGGTGGTGTGGCGGGTGGATCTGCAGGTGGTGATGCGGGTGGAGTCGCTGGCGGGTCCGCGGGTGGCTCGGCCGGTGGAATGGGTGGCGGCGACGCCGGCGGTTCGGCCGGAGGCGTGGCCGGTGGTTCGGCAGGTGGCAGCGCCGGCGGTTCGGCCGGAGGCATGGCCGGTGGTTCGGCGGGAGGCTCTGCTGGCGGTGCTGGCGGAGGCATGGCACCCGACGCTGGCCTTGGACCCGAAGGCATGGGCACGACGTGCGCGGACGGTATCGACAACGACCAGGACGGAGACACGGACTGCGAGGACTCGGCCTGCAACGGTCAGACGTGCCGTGCAACTCAAGGTGTCTGCGACCTCGCAGAGGTCTGTACCGGGGGCATGTGTCCCGCCGACGAGAAGCGCGCGCCAGGGACGACCTGTCGAATGGCGGCCACCGGCTCGTGCGATGTCTCCGAGGAGTGCGACGGCACCGCGAACGATTGCCCGGCAGATGCCTTTCGCGCGATGGGGATCGTCTGCAGGCCAGCGTCCGATGCTTGCGACGTCGCCGAGACCTGCTCCGGGACGAGCGCTGCGTGCCCGACTGACGGGTTCGCTGCTGCGACCACGGTTTGCCGCATGCAGGCGGGAGATTGCGACATCGCCGAGACCTGTACCGGTTCGTCGCCTGCGTGCCCCTCTGACGCGCGGCGCCCGTCGACCGAGGTTTGTCGTGCAGCGACCGGCCCGTGCGACGTCGCAGAGTCCTGCAATGGGGCGGTCGATTGTCCAGCTGATCGGGTCGCGAGCGCTGGCACCGAATGTCGGCGAGTGAACGGAAGCTGCGACGTCGCGGAGGTGTGCGACGGAACGGCCACGACGTGCCCGAACGATGGGTTCCGTGGATCCGGGAGCGTGTGTCGCGCCGCCGCTCCAGGGGGCTGTGACGTGGAGGAGACGTGTACCGGTTCCTCCGCTGCGTGCCCTCAAGATGGTTTCGCTGCTGCGATGACCGTTTGCCGGGCTGCGGCTGGTGCGTGCGACCTCGAGGAGCGCTGCTCTGGGAACTCTGCTGCGTGTCCAGCAGACAGCGTCGTGCCAGCAAGTGCGATGCAGCAGTGTCGCGCAAGCACTGGTACCACCTGCGACCCACCTGAAGTGTGCACGGGTGGTGTCAGCTGCCCTGCAGATGTGACGGGTTGTTCCCCCACGCAGTACTGCGCTGGCGCAAACGGATGCTTGCCACGAAAAGCGCTTGGCCAGAGCTGCAGCGGTGCGGGAGAATGTCAATCTGGCTTCTGTGCCCGTGATGCGTCGGGGAACGGGGTGTGCTGCAACAGCGCGTGCAACGGAGCGTGCGAAGTCTGCAGCGCTACGGGTTCGTGCAGCTTCCGCCCGAACAGCGAACGTTGTCGCCCATCGGCGGGAGCCTGTGACCCGGCCGAGTTCTGTACTGGCAACTCCTCGAGTTGCCCGCCAGACGCCCTGTCACCCTCCACCTTCGAATGTCGGCCGAGTACAGGCATTTGCGACCCTGCAGAGCTTTGCACCGGCAACAGTCCATCGTGTCCTGCGAACGCGCTCGCGAGCGCTTCTGTTCAGTGTCGTGCAAGTCAAGGTGTCTGCGACCCCGCGGAGTTCTGCTCGGGTTCGTCTGCGATGTGCCCGAGCAACACCTTCTCCTCGGCAGGTACCATCTGCAGAGCATCGGCTGGGGCGTGTGATGTGACCGAGACCTGCACTGGCTCGTCCGCGGCATGTCCGAACGACACCTTCGCCGCTTCCATGACCGCCTGCGGAATCGCCTTCTGTACGAATGGGACCCTGACTCCTCAACCCCGCTGCGTTGGAGGCGCGAACACCTGCCAGATGTTCAGCCCCGTCAGCTGCAACGGCTACCAGTGCAATGCAGCCTCATCGGCCTGCCGCACCACCTGCTCTTCGGACACGGACTGCATGTCGACCCACTACTGCAGCAGCAACAACTCATGCCTTCCGAAGCTTGCTGATGGTCAGACCTGTACGGCGTCGAACCAATGCGTCAGCTCGAACGGCTGCGTGACGGGCTACGTCGACGCGGACAACGACGGGTACGGAACGGGGACTGCGACGCGGTTCTGCGGGGTTCTTCCTACCTCTCCCACCCGCTATGTGGGGATCTCAGGGGACTGCTGCGACGCCAGCAACCTGGTGCGCCCGAATCAGACGACCTTCTTCGATGCACCGATCAGCAGCACCACCTGCCCAGGCGTCGGGTTCAACTACGACTGCTCGTGCTTCTTCAACATCGTGACTGGCACCTGTACGCCGACGATTCAGCATCAGTATCCGATCAATGGATGTCAGAGCACCTGTAGCCCGAGCCCGTCGGGCTGCAACGGCACCGGATGGACGGGGTCGTACCCCGGCTGTGGTGTGACCGGAACGCGCCGAACCTGTGGCACGGGAAGCCTCATCTGCGGGGGCGGAGAGTTCATTCTCGCGTGCACGAACGTCTTGAACGTCATCGGGCAGCTCGATCGGTGCAAGTGAGGCCTCTGGCGGCGTGACCGAGGTGGGTGCCGGTATTCTCATCAGCGCGCTCTGGGGAGGGCTGCTCGCCCTCGAGCGTCGCGCCTTCCTCCAGGCGGCGCTGAGCCGTCCGCTCCCGGCGGCGGTCGGCGTCGGGGCGTTGCTCGGTGACGTCACCTCGGGCCTCATGGTGGGGCTCGTCTTCGAGCTGTTCCACCTCGGCGGGGCCTCGCTCGGCGGCGCGCACGCGGATCACGAGACGCTCCCGTCGGTCACCGGTGCGTCGCTGGCGGCGGCGTTGGGGCACGCCAGCGGCTCCGACGCCACGCCCGCCGTGTGGAGTCTCGCCATTCTTCTCTGTGCGCCGCTGGGCATCGTGGGCCGGCGCGTCGACACCCGGCTCGACGCGCGCGCGCGGCGCTACCTCGGCCGCCTCGTCGATGCCGTCGACGCGGGGGCCGTCGAGCAGGCCGCACGCCAGAACCTGCGCGCGATGTGGCCCCACTTCGCCTTCAGCGCCCTGCTGTGCGGCGGGGCCGTCGTGGTGGGCGGCCTCCTCGCTCCCGTGCAGCAGGCGTTGCCCGTCTCGCTCGTGCGTGGGCTCGCCTGGGCCTACCCGCTGCTCGCCACCGTCGCCGCCGCCGCCGCCGTGCACGCCAGCCAGGGAGAAGGGCGCCTGCGCATCGCCGCCGTGGTCGCGCTCGTGGTGGCGCTCGCGCTCCTCGGCGCGCTGGGAGTGCGCACGTGGGCGTGACGCTCTCGCCGTGGACGCTCTGGCGGTGCTTCTGGCGGAGCCTCTTCCTCCAGGCCGGCTTCAACACCGAGGGCCTCCAGTCGCTCGGGCTGGTGTTCTCGCTGTCCCCCGCGTTGCTCGCCCTGTACCCCGACCCGGCGCAGCGGCAGGCGGCGTTCCGGCGTCACCTGGCGCCCTTCAACACGCACCCCTACGTCGCCGCGGCCATCGTGGGCGGCATTCTGTTTCACGAGCTGCGCATCGCGCGTGGCGAGGCGCCGCCCGAGTCCGTCGAGCGCTTCAAGGCGCTCCTCATGGCGCCGCTCGCCGCGCTCGGTGATGGCTTCTTCTGGCTGTCCCTGCGGCCCGCCGTGGGGGCGCTCTCGGTGGCGCTCGTTCCGCTCCTCGGCGGCTGGGCCGTCGCCGTCTACCTCGTGCTGTACAACCTCGTTCACCTGGTCGCCCGCTGGCGCCTCTTCCGCGCCGGGTTGTCGATGGGCGAGGCCCTGGTGCCGAGGCTGAAGAGCCTCAACGTGCCGCGCTGGGGGCAACGCCTGCGGGTGCTGGCCGCGGCGGCGGCCGGTGGTTCGGCGTCGTGGCTCGCGGTGAAGTTCGGCTCGCACGCCCGTGGCTGGCTCGAGCCGGCGCTCGACGTCGCCTCGCTCGCTTTCGGGGTGTTCGTCGTCTTTCTGCTCTCACGGAAGGTGAGCCCGTACGTCTTGCTCTACGTGGCGGGCGCGCTCGCCATCGCGCTGGGGGCCGCCGGCGTCGTCTGACCTCGGGCGCTCGAGGCCCGCACGTTCGCAGCGTTCGCAACGACGCGGTGTGGCCGGACGGCGTCAGGCCGACGGCTCGGGAAGTTCGGACGGGCGAGGCGCCTTCCCAGCGCAGTGAGGACCAGACGCGTGGTGTTGGTGGCGCGTCGACGAGGCCCTCTCAGCGCCACCGCTTGAATGCGATGTGGCGCGCCGCCAGCGCAAAGTCCCCATCCGTCGTGAGCAGGGTGACGTCATGGCGCCGACACAGCTGCACGATGAGGGCGTCGATGGTCCCGAGTTGCACGCCGGCCCTGCGGCACCGGGTGAAGATCTCGGCCGCAGCGACATGGTCCTCGCGGTCTGGGGTGAGGAGCGGCAGGTCACTCGAGGGGCTCCTGAGAGAA
>JALOQF010000612.1 GCA_025459425.1 Myxococcaceae bacterium
CATCGCCGACAGGCCCGTCATCGGCAGCACGAGCACCTCTTCGACGGTGCCGAAGTCGACCGCCGGCTCGAGGGCGCCGAGGAGGAACAGGCCCACCGTCGGCCGGGTGACGCGCTGGACCGAGCCCAGCACCAGCCCGCGGGGAAACAGCCCGTCGGTGCCGGCCGTCACGACGACGTCGCCTTCGCGAATGTCATCTTCGCGCCGAACGAAGTCGAGCTGCATGCGCTGGCCGTCGCCCGAGCCCACCACCGTGCCGCGCACACGCGTTCGCTGCACCAGCGCTCCGATGCGCGACTGGGGATCCGTCATGAGCAGCACGTCGGCCGACCCGCCCACCGAGCGCACCACCTGCCCCACCACACCGACGGCCGTCACCACCGGCATGCCGACGCGCACGCCGTCGTCTTCGCCACGATCGATGCGGAACGACTGGAACTGGGGTGTGGCGTTGAGCCCGATGACCCGCGCCGGCACCGCCACGCTGCTCGACTGCTCGACGTAGCCGAGCGCCTCCTTCAGCCGCTGGTTCTCGGCCCGCGCCTCGGTGAGCGCGTTGAGCTCGGCCTTCGCCTCGGCGAGCTGCACCCGGCACTGGCCCGCTTCTTCGTGCGCGCCGCGCAGCGCGACGTAGCCCGACACCCCATCGCCCACGCGGCTCACCACCCACGTGAGGCCCGACTGCAGCGGCGCGCTCACCGAGAGGACGCCGCGATCGATGAAGTTGGGCTCCCGCCCGCGCCCGCCGCGCGACAGGAAGCTGATCAACGGCACGATGATCAGCGCTCCGACGAGGAGCGGCTCGCGATGACGGGAGAGGAACGAAAACACGAGGGGATGAGCACCGAACGGGCGAGCGGTGACGGGGCTTTCCGGCCCGCGAGGGAAAGCCCTTGCATGTTGTGGGCACCGATCCTACAGGTCAAGCCTTCGTTTTCGCCAACCCCCCGAAAGTCCATGAGTAATTCGACTCCTTCGACGTCCTCGCAGCCTGCGTCTGGCCTCTCCGATTGGCGCCGCACTGGCTACTACGTGCTCATCATCGCGCTCGCGGTGCTCTTCGGCCTCCAGTGGGGCCCCGGCTCGTCGGGCTGTGACCGCTTCGGCAAGCTCGAAGACCCCAAGGGCGAGCCGGTGGCCACCGTCAACGGCCAGACGATTCCCCTCAAGGACTTCGTGGGTCAGTACCAGGCGCAGGCGCAGCAGTTCCGTGCGCAGGGCGTGCCGCCCGAGTTCCTCAAGCAGTTCGGCATTCACAAGCAGGTCGTCGACCGCCTGGTGAACACCGAGCTGCTCTCGCAGGCGGCCGAGGCCCAGGGCATTCGCGCCTCGGACGACGAGGTGGTGAAGGTGATCCTCAAGGACACCTCGTTCCAGCGTGACGGCAAGTTCGACCAGGAGCGCTACGCCGACATCATCATGCAGTACGAGCAGATGACGACGGTGCAGTTCGAAGAGAAGCTCCGCCGGCAGCTGTCGGCGCAGAAGCTGCTCCAGCTCGTCGAGGCGTCCGTCGCGGTGAGCGAAGACGAGGTGCGGGCGCGCTACCAGAAGGACGGCAACTCGGCGAAGGCCACCTTCGTGCGGCTGACGCCCTCGATGTACGCCGACAAGGTCGCCGCGCCGAAGCCGGCCGACCTGCAGAAGTGGGCTGACGCGAACACGGCCCTCATCGCCGCCGACTACGAGGCGAACAAGTTCAAGTACTTCATCGACGAGCGCGTGAAGGCGCGGCAGATCTTCCTGCGGGTCGCGCGCGACGCCGACGCGGCCACGAAGGACGACGCGAAGAAGCGCCTCGAGAACGTGCGCAAGCAGATCGTCGACGAGAAGAAGCCGTTCGCCGACCTCGCGAAGAACTTCAGCGAGGACACCGAGACGAAGGACAAGGGCGGCGACCTCGGCTTCGTCGAGCGCAGCCAGCTGCCCGGCGACTTCGCCACCAAGCTCTTCGCGCTCAAGGCCGGCGAGGTGACCGAGGTGACCGAGTCGCCCATCGGGTTCCACATCGGCCTCGTCGAGGATCGCAAGGCGCCCGAGACCAAGCCGCTCGACGCGGTGAAGAACGAGATCGCCGCGGCGCTGTACACGAAGGAGCAGGCGCGCGCGTTGGCGAAGGCCGACGCCGAGAAGGCGCTCGCCGAAGTGAAGAAGGGCAAGACGCTCGAAGAGCTCTTCCCCGCCGACGCGAAGGACGACAAGTCGAACCTGTTCAACTTCAAGGCCGAGACGAAGCCCGAGGTGAAGGAGACCGGCGAGTTCAACGCCAGCGCCGACTCGGTGCCCACGCTCGGCGGCGGCGCGGCCGTCTTCAAGCTGCTCATGGACATGAAGGACAAGGGCGTCGTCGACCAGGTCGTCACCATCGACGACGGGCCGGCGGCGACGACGTCGGGCTTCGCGGTGGTGGTGCTCGACGAGCGCAAGCTGCCGAGCGACGCCGACTTCACGGCCAAGAAGGAGCAGCTCCAGGTCGAGGCCGTCAAGGGCAAGCAGTTCGAGGTGCGCGAGGCCTTCCTGAAGGCGCTCAAGGGCAAGGCCACCGTCACCACGAATGACAAGGCCATCGACAAGGCCATCGGCGGCGAGAGCTGAACGAGGCGGTCTCGATGACGGCGTTCGTGCTCGCGTCGGGCTCTCCGCGTCGTCGCGAGCTGCTCGGTCAACTGGGGCTCGTCTTCGACGTCGAGCCCGCTGATCTCGACGAATCGGTTCGGCCAGGCGAGCCACCCGCGGCCTACGTGGAGCGGCTGGCCCGTGAGAAGGCCTCGGCGGTGCGCGCGTCCAGGTCGGGCGCCGTGGTGCTGGCAGCCGACACCTCGGTGGTGGTGGACGACGAGATTCTCGGCAAGCCGGGCCGTGACGCGTCGTTGGGCG
>JALOQF010000613.1 GCA_025459425.1 Myxococcaceae bacterium
CGACACCTACGGGCACCCGGCCGGTGACTACGTGCTGCAGAAGGTGGCGGCGAAGGTGGCCGAGACCGTCAGGCAGGAAGACCTCTTCGCGCGCTACGGTGGAGAAGAGTTCGCGCTCATGTTGCGCGAGTCGGCGGCGGACAACGCCATTCGCTGTGCCGAGCGCTGCCGGCGGGCCATCGACGGCGCCGACTTCACCTTCAACGGCACGCCGATTCGCGTGAGCATCTCGCTCGGTGTGGCGACCCTGTTCGACTCGGACTTCGCGCAGCCCGAAGATCTGATCTCCGCCGCCGACAAGTACCTGTACCGGGCCAAGCGCGGCGGCCGGAACCGTGTCGACGCCGCCGACATCAGCGGTCCGTGACGTGGTTGGCTGACGCCGGTGGCGAGCCGCTCGAGGGCCCTTCGTCCATTCCGGCGTGCAGGCCGTCTCGAGGAAAGTCGGCTGGACCCGTACCAGGGGCGGCGCGGCTCCACGGCGACTGCCGAGGCGCGGCGGGCGCACTTCGATTTCATCGCCGCGTTGAGTGGAGCCGTGTCGACGCACGCCTCGTTCGAGGTGAAGCGCGAGCAGCTCGCCCAGCGCCGGTGCGGCAGACCAGCCCCGACGAAATGACCGCTGCCAGCCGTCTGGCGGAACCCGCGGGCTCCCCGTCGTGAGTCCGTTGCCCGACGACGACGCGTGACGGTGGCGATTCGTCCGCCCGACCTGCGCGGTGTCAGGCCACGGGCGGAATCGTCGGCGGCATCGGCGCTTCGCTGACCGAGCCCGGCAGCACGTCCGAGAACTCGACCCGGTTTCCGCCCCGCGCCATGGCCTGCATCAGCCCGTCCTGCGCCTGGCGCACGAGGTCCGAGAAGCCGTACTCGCGGCCGGGCTCTCCGGCGGCGACCCCCACCGAGATGGTGGGGTGCAGCACCTCGTCGTCGTCGGCCTGGAGGCTCGCGCGCGCCACCCGCTCGCAGATGCGGCGTGCGACGATGAGCGAGCCGGCGAGGTCGGTGTGCGGCATCAGGAGCAGCACGCGGTCGGCCGAGTACTGCACCGGGTAGTCGGTGTCGCGGAGCGAGCGGCGAATGGCGAGCGCCAACCCGCCCATGAGCTGCGAGAGCAGCTTGTCGCCCATGCGCCCGGCGATGGGGTCGAACGCCAGCACCGCGAGGGCGAGGGGGAAGCCGTAGCGGCGCGCTCGCTTCACCTCGACGAACAGCACCTCTTTGAAGTGGTTGAACGTGTAGAAGTTCGTCGTCGGGTCGAGAATGCCGTCGCCGGGGCGGGGCGTGACGGGCGCCACGGCGTCGGGCCCCTTCTTCGTCTGCCACTCGAGCAGCCGCACCTTCAGGTCGTTCACCGACACCGGCAACGGCAGCACCGCGTCGGCGAAGGCCGCCTTGAAGCCCTTCGCCTGCGCGGCCAGCACGAGGGCCTGCGGCGACTTCGCGC
Source organism: Myxococcaceae bacterium (assembly GCA_025459425.1). Lineage (GTDB taxonomy): Bacteria > Myxococcota > Myxococcia > Myxococcales > Myxococcaceae > Xiheimicrobium. The sequence continues at coordinate 1,448 of JALOQF010000613.1, forward strand.
GTACCTGGTTGGCCACCCGCGACGGCGACTTCGCTGACGGCCCCAGCACCACGAGCTGCTCCTTCGTCAGCGCCTGGGGCTCGCGGGCCTGAGACACCTTGAGCCCGGCCTTCGTCAGGCTCTGCGCGAGGGCCTTCCAGCGGGCCTGGTTGGGTTCGATGACGGCGACGTCTTTGAGCTTCATCGGACGGTGGACTCCTTCACGGCGTGACGCCCAGTCTACGCAACCCCTCGACGGCAGCCATTTTCACGCGCCCGTCGGTGTCCTGGCGAGCCGCCCGGGCGAGCGCCGAGACGGCCAGGGGCCCACCCACCTCGCCGAGGAGGCCCGCGGCGACGACCCGCACCTGGGCGTCGGCGTCGGTGCCCAGCGCGCCGATGACGCGCGGCTGGCTCTTGCGGGCGTCGAGCGTCCACAACGCCTTGAGGGCCTCGGCGCGCACCACGCCGGCCTGGTGGGCGGCGAGCGGCTCGAGCCTGGCCGAGAGCGCGGTGAGGCGGTGCGCGCCGACGGCCGTCGCCGCCCCGGCCAGCACCTCGTCGACGGGAGACGACAGGCCGGCCTCGACGAGCGGCAGCACGCCGGGCTCCCGCGGCAGCATCAGCACGGCGCGCATCACCCCGGCCTGCAGCGTGACGGCGCGGCTCGTCATGGCTGCCGACAGGTCGTCGAGCGCCTGCCGCCGCGCGCAGCCAGCCAGTGAGACGAGGGCCTCGGCGCGCACCGGGTCGGGCTGCGTCTCGTCTCGCCAGGTGCGGCGCGTGAGGGCGGCACAGGACGGGTCGTCGACGTCGGCCAACAGCGTGAGCCACCGGCGCTTCTCGGCGGCAGAGGCGTTCGTCTGGCCTGACAGGCGGGCCTCGGCGGCCTCGGTGACCGACCGCCCTTCACCCCGCGCGAGGGCGCGCGCCGCGGCCATTCGAATCGACGCCTGGGCATCACCGAGGGCGGTCGAGAGCTCCGACTGGCTGAGCGGCGCGAGCGGGGCGAGCTCGGCGACGGCCTGGCGTCGGGCTTCCTTCTCGGTCGAGCCGAGGAGCGGCCGGTTGCGGTCGCGAACCGTGGCATAGATGGCCAACAGCCGGTCGACGCGTGGCGCGTCGGCGCCCGTGGCGTCACGAAGCAGCGACAACCCCACCGGCGGCCCTCCCCGTTCGGCGTTCGCCACCAGGAGCCGTGCGAGCACCTCGTCGGCCTCCGGTGGGCGCCGAGACATGGCGTCGAGCACGACGCGCGCCGAGCCGACGCCCCGTCCTGCCGAGGTACACTGGAGGGCGTCGAGGGCGCGGGGCAGGTCGGCCTGGAGCAGCTCGTCTTCGGAGCGGGCCGCCACCACCGCGTCGAGGGCCCGGCAGGCCGTCAGGGCCCGGGGCTCCGCCGACAACAGCCGGTCCCTCGTCACCGCCCGCGCGCCCGCGCCCAGCATGG
>JALOQF010000254.1 GCA_025459425.1 Myxococcaceae bacterium
GACCGGCTGCACCAGCGCCATCACCGTCTCGACGCCGCGCTGCGCGTTGGCCTGCGAGACGTACAGCTGGCTGCGGCCGACAATCTGGCCGTTGGTGGCGCGGAGGACGAAGTAGAAGCGGCCGTCGACGGCGGGCAGCACCGTGTAGCGGGCGGCGACGAGGCCGTTCGACTGCACCGACTTCACGCCGTTGGTGGCCGAGGTGCGCGACGAGTAGCCCTGCGACTGGAGCACAATCTCGCCGTTCTTCGCGCGCAGGTGGAAGTACGACTTGCCGTCAAGGCCGCGGAACACCTCGAAGCGGCCCTCGGTGCGGGGCGCCGGCGTCTCGAGCGTGGTGGCGGTGACGACCCGCACCACCGAGGTGATGGCGCGCTCGGCGTTGGCCTTCGACGCGTACATCTCGGACACGCCGATGATGGAGCCGTTGCCCGCCTTCAGCACGAAGTACGACGAGCCGTCGCGCGCCTCGCGGACTTCGTAGTTGGCCGCCGCCGTGCCGTTGCGCTGCACGGTGTTGATGCCCGCCGCCGCCGCCGACGCCGACGCGTAGCCTTCCGAGGCCAGCACCTTCTCGCCGTTGCCGGCCAGCAGGTGGAAGTACGTCTGGCCGTCGCGGCCGGTGAACGTCTCGAAGCGGCCGCGGGTCAGCGTGAGCTCGTCCATCGCCTCGGCAGCAGCGCGAGCAGGCGGGCGTTCATGGGTGACTCCGAAGGTGACGAGGTGAACTGCACGGACGCTGTGAATTGCAGTGGGCGTGCCGCTCTTCTCTCTTCGGAAGTCGCTGTTTTTACGAGCCCGTCACATCGGTATCTGTAGCTTCAGAGCTACGTTAGATGCTTCTGTATATCGCTCGATTCTTCAGGGCGACATTGTCGCAGTCGCGCCTGTCTGGCTGCGGAGCGCCTGGCCCACCTCCGAGGCGAGCGCGTCGAGGTCGGCCTGCATCGACTCCGGCACACCATCGACGGCCTGGCAGGTGCCGCGCACGGTGACGCCGCCGATGGTGAAGCCGCCGACGGGGCACTGCTTGAGATCTGCCCGTAGCGTCAGCACGCCTGACGGCGACACCACCGCAAGGTACCGGCGCACGAGCGTCGCGTACTGGCCGTCGACGGCGCCGTAGCGATAGCCCGTGTCTCGCCAGTCGGTCGAGACGAGGCCCATCGACGCGTTCACCTCCAGCGGTGGGTGGCCCGCGAGCGTGAGGGCGCGGGCGACGGCGTCGGTCGAGGCTCCGTGTGCGAGCGTGAGGGTGGCGGGGCGCTGCACGTGCAGGCAGCCGGACAGCAGCGAGGCGATGGCGAGACCGAGGACGACGGTGGGTTTCATGGGGAACTCCAGAGAGAGGGCGCGCGCGGCGCCGCGTGTGTCTTCTGTTTGGGCGCAGCGCCGCGTTTCCGTCAGCGGCCACTTCAGGGCGCGGGTCCGTCAGATCGCGAGCTGTGTGGCGTGGTGGAGGCCGCCCTGTCGCGGGACCGCTCGCGCACCAACCCATGGCCTTGCAGCGATGCGCCATCGCCCTCGAGCCGCTGGACGATCGCTCGCCAACGGGCCGGCAGCCCCTCGAGGAACCAGAGGTGGTGCGCCATTCGGCGCGGCACTTCAGAACTCGAGCGTGAAGCGAACTGGCGAGTCGCTGAGGTGCTCAAGCAGCTCGGAGACCCGCGTGCCGAGTCTGACCGGAACGGCCGGGCTCTTGGGCGAGTCGGTCAGCTCGAAAGGCACCCAGCCCGCGTGGCCGGCGAGCTGGTCGAGCGTGAGGGCCAGCCGCGCCCAGGTGATTTCGGCGTACTCGTTTGGGCAGCCGCAGCGCGCGAGGCCATCAGCGACCGCCTCGGTCCACCGCTCCAGGCGCCGCTCGGCCGGGCCGATGGAGGCATCGTTCGAGTCCGAGAGGCCGGGGCAGGCCTCGCTCTCTTGGATGACCGTGAGGTGCAGCGACGTGGTCGTGGTGGCATCGAACGAGCGCGATAGGCGCTGGACGGCCTCGGGCCAGGCCGTCGAGGCGAGGGTCGGCTGCCGTTGAGCGACTGGGTGCCACGTCACAAGCCGCAGCTCGAACCCCTGCTGCCAGAGCAGCGCGTGCTCCTTGAGAACCTGGGCATGTTCGAAGGCCCCGGCCAACAGGTAGGCGATGGGCCGCTTTCGCTGCTGCGTCGCGGCCTCCTGCCTGGCCCGCTCTTTCACCTCGGCGGGGCTGGGCAACGGCGCCGCGATGTCGATGAAGGCGCCCGGCTCGACGATGGGCCGCGACCGTGGAGTGACGAGCCGTGGCGACACCTCGAGGCCGATGCCGGCGGCGGCCAACTTCTTCATCGTCTCGACGCGGCTGGCACAGCCGAGGGTGGGGAGCCCCGGCAGCTCGAGGAGGTCGGGGAGGTCGGGAGAGACCAACCCGAGGAGCGCCGGGCAAGCCGCCTTCAAGCCGAGCGACTCGGCCACCTCGCGCACCCGCCCAGGCAATGTGTAGACCGACAGCGACCCCGAGCGGGCCTCGATACAGCCCGCCAGCCGCTCGTTGAACTGGTCCTTGGGTTGGCCGCCCACGCGGCCCAGGTGGGCCATGAGGGCGGCGGGCCCCCTGACGGTCCGACAGAAGGCGTCGAAGGCTTCTTGGTTCTCGCGCATCACCCGCGCCCGCGTTTCGTCGGAGGGCCGGTAGCGGTAGATGAACACCACAGCCTCTGTGTTGGGTGGCTTGAGCTTGGCGAGGGCCAGCTGGTCGGACGGCCAAGGCCAACGCCTGATGCGCTGGGCGACGCAGTCGGAGTCGCTCAGGACGGCCTCTATCTCGAGTTGGAAGAGTTGGAAGGGGTCCAGGCGCTCCAGTGGAGCGCGCTCGGGGGCGGCGAAGCGCTGGTTGCGCCGAAGGGTGACTTTCACCCGGTCGTCGAGGCGCTCAGGCGCCTCGAGCTTCGACACCGCGTCCTGGTGCTTCAGGGTGTGGGCCACGCACGCGGCGAGGTCCGGCAGTTGCGCCGCGATGAACGGGATGAGCACGTTCTCGGAGAGCCCGACCTGGAGCTCGGTCTTCTCGAGGCGCGGCGCCTCCTGCGCGGGCTCGATGGAGTTCGCCGTGGGGCGTAGGGCTGGCGCCGTGGTTGCGCAGCCTGCGAACCCGAGAGCAGTGAAGAACACCAGAGCACGGGTGCGAGTCATGCTGAGCGGTGTCGGCATCGTCTGGTGGTTCAACACTGATGGGCTCCACTGTCACTCATGGCCGCGCGACGTACCGCGCGTGCACATCCCTTGGGCGGAGCGCGGCGTTTCCGTCATCGGCCGTGAAGGGCCAGCGGTGTGTGACGGATTCGCGAGGCCCGCCCCAACACCACGTGTGGTTCACGGTTCGACTCGAGCGCGTGCGAGGTATGGTGCCCCGAATGCGGCGGGTGGCGGCAGCGCTGTGGCTGGTCCTGGTGGCCTGTCAGACGCGCCTGGACGTCGCCGACGCTCCGATGTGTCCAGGCTGTGTCGGGTGCTGCGACTTTGGGCGGTGTGTGCCGCTCGCACAGCAGTCGGCGCAGGCCTGTGGCACCACCGGGCCCTGCACGGCCTGCAGCGGGAGCTGTGTCGACGGGTTCTGTCGCTCCTCGACCTGCGCCAACTGCGCGGGCTGTTGCAGTGGCCAAGCGTGCCTCGCGGGAACCGCCGACGTCGCCTGCGGCCGCCAGGGCTCGGTGTGCGTCGCCTGCAAAACGGGCGAGAGCTGCGTCAATGGCGTCTGCGTCGGCTGCTCGCCGGCCACCTGCGCCGGGTGTTGTCAGAACGACACGTGCGTCGCGGGCACCTCGGTCGACGCGTGTGGCCGGGGTGGCGGCGCCTGCCAGTCGTGCTCCGGAGCCTGTGTCGAAGGCGCCTGTCGCTCCACGACGTGTGGGCGCTGCGACGGGTGTTGCTCGGGCATTCTCTGCGCGAGCGGAGACTCGCCGGTCGCCTGCGGCCGCGGGGGCGCGACGTGCGCGCGCTGCAACATCGACGAGAACTGCATCAACGGGGTCTGCCGCCGGTGCGATTCGACCACCTGCGCGGGGTGTTGCTTCGGCTCGAGCTGCGAGCCCGGAGACACCAACGTCAACTGCGGCCGCGGCGGCGTCTCGTGCCGGCTCTGCGGCGGCTTCACGCAGTGCTTCTCGGGGACGTGCCGATGACGGGCGCGCTCGTGGCGCTGGTGCTGTCGACGACGTGGACGCTCTCGGTCGACCGGGACGAGAAGGCGCCGTCGTGTCCCGACGAGGCCCGCCTGCGCCGCGCCATCGCCGAGCGCCTGGGCAAAGACCCATTCCTCGACGCGCCTCCGCCGCTCAGCCCCACGCCCGCCGACGACGAGCTGGCGAACCCATATGCCCCAGGCGCCTCGCGTCGTCCCGCTGCGCCGGAGCACCAGCAGCTCGTGGTGCGCTTCGTGCGCGACGGGGCGGGCCACCTCGCCGTGGTGTCGCTGCGCAGCCGCGAGGGGCGCGACACGGGCCGGCGCGAGCTCACCTCGTCGGCCTCGGATTGTGCCGAGCTCGCGGGCGCGGTGGTGCTGGCGGCTGCCATCGTCATCGACCCGCTCGTCCTCACGCGCCCGGCGCCGGCGCCCGTGGACGCGGGAGTGCCCGACGGCTGGGCCACGATGCCGCCGCTGAGTCGTCCGCCCGATGCGCAGCGCCCGCCGCCGGTGCGCCCGGGCGAGGTGCCCGTGAGCCCGCCGACCTGGGAGCCGCCTCCGCCGCCGACGCTGCCCGCGCCCGCCGCCGTCTCGGTCGATGGTCTGCCGCCGCTCGCGCAGCCACCGCCCGCGCAGCCGACCCCGCCGACGGTGGTGCGCGACGTGCCGCCGGCCCCGAAACAACCGCCCCTCAACGCCCTCTTCGTCGGCGCGGGCGGAGGCGTGTCAGTCCTCCAGGTGGCCACCGTGGCGGGCCTCGGACAGGTGCAGGCCTCGTGGATGACGCGCAGCACGCTGGTGGGGTTGGCGGTGGGCCTCACGTCTCCTGGTGGCGTGGCGGCGGGAATGGGCGCGGTGCGCATGATGCTGTTCGACGTCACGCTGCACGGCTGTCTGCGGTGGAAGGTGCTCGGCGGCTGCGCGACGGCGGGTGTCGGCTCGTTCCAGGCGTGGAGCGAGGGGCTGCCCAACCCGAGGCCGCTGGGCGCCACCTTCGCGTCCGCGGGCCTGGGTGGGTTGCTCGACGTTCGTTTGACCGACTCGCTCCGGCTGCGGGCGCTGGCGTCGGCGATGCTGCAGCCGCAAATCACGGTGTCGGTGGGCGGCATCGGCTTGTACACGACGCCAAACGTGGGCTTCACCCTCTCGGCCTCGCTCCACTTCAAGGCGTGGGGAGACGTGGTGCCATGACGACGCGCCCGGCTCCGACGCGCGCGGACTTCAACCGGCTCTACGAGGCCGAGTTCGACTACGTGTGGAGCACGCTGCGGCGCCTGGGCGTGCCCGAGGCCCACGTGGAAGACGTGGCGCACGACGTCTTCATCACCGCGTGGAAGAAGTTCGCCGACTACGACCCGACGCGGCCCCTGCGGCCGTGGCTCTTCGGCATCGCGTACCGGTTCGCCTCTGACTTCCGCGACAAGGCCTGGCAGAAGCGTGAGGTCGCCGACGCCGAGCCGGACACGACGGACGACCGGCCGACGCCCGAGGCGCACGCGCAGGCGAGCCAGGCGAAGGCCCTCGTGCTGAAGGCGATGGAGGCGATGCCCATGGAGCGCCGCGCCGTCTTCGTGATGCACGAATTGGAAGGGCAGGGCATTCCCGAGGTGGCCGAGGCGTTGTCGGTGCCGCTGAACACGGCGTACTCGCGGCTGCGCCTGGCGCGCCGGGACTTCGCCGAGGCCGTCGAGAAGCTGCGAGGTGCGCCATGATGGACGAGCTCGAGCCCTTGTCGCCGCAGCTCCAGGCGCTGCTGGACGCGGAGAAGCCGGTGTCCGCCGCACCGGCGGCCGCGAAGGCGAGGCTGCTGGCCCGGTTGTCGGCGGACTTGTTCGACGGCGGGGCGGGCGATGGTGGTGATGGTGGCGACGGTGGTGGTGGGGCTCCCGACGGAGGTGCTGGTGGCGCGTCGGGCGCGGGGACTTCGGCCTCTGGCGCTGGAACCGGAGCGTCGAGCGGCGCGGGACCTTCGGCCTCGGGTGCCGGAACCGGAGCGTCGAGCGGCGCAGGGGCTTCGGCCTCCGGTGCTGCGGGCGCATCGGCGACGGGCGCCAGCGGGGTGACGGCCGGCGCCGCAACAGCCGGCGTGAGCGCGGGCGCGGCGACGGGCACCGGTGCCATCGCAGGCGCCACGGGTGCCGCAAGCGCCGGACTTTCAACGGCCGGCGGTGTGCTCGCGAAGGCCCTGGTGGTGAAGCTGGTCGTCGGCTCGTCGGTCGCTTCGCTCGTCGTCGGCGGAGCCATCGGCGCCGGGGTGCACTCGGTGGTCGTCACCGCGAAGGAAGCGCCGGCGCGGGTCGCTCCGACCGAGGGCGTCGGGCCTCCAGCTCGTCCAGCGCCGGAGCCCGTGGTCGAGGCTCCACCGCCGCCGCCGCTCGTCGAAGTGCCAAAGCCCGTCGAGGTCGCGCCTGCGCCGAAGGTGGCTCCGGTGGTGGCTCCGAAGCTGTCGGCCGACGAGCAGCTGGCGCTCGAGAAGAGCTACCTCGAGCAGGCGCGCGCGGCGATGGCCCGCAATGACGCAGACTCGGCGTTGTCGGCGCTCGCTCAGCACGCGAAGGGGTTTCCGAAGGGCCAGCTCACGGAAGAGCGCATGGCGCTCGAGGTGATGGCGCTGTCGTCGGCGGGGCGCTCCATCGAGGCGAAGAACGCGGCGAACGCCTTCCGCGCGCGGTTCCCCGAGGGGTTGTTCCGTTCCGCGCGCGGTTCCCCGAGGGGTTGTTCCGTTCGGCGGTCGATGCCGTTTCACCGCCGTAGTCGATGACTCGACGCTGAGAGAGACACTCAGGGGCTGCAGGCCACGACGACTTCCAGCGCCTGCGCCTGTCCCCTCACCTGCTGGCACGAGGCGCCGCGGAAGACGAGCTCGCCGTTGTCGCGGTCGGTCCAGCTCCAGCCTTCGTTGACGTCGAACGGCACCTCGTTTCCACGGAAGAGCACCCGCAGCCCTCCGTCGGCGTTCGGCACCGAGCTCGTCAGGAACGTGCACTGCCCCACCTGGTCGCGAATCGTCGTCAGCGCCGTCTGCAGGTCGGCCGCGCTCTCGGCGGCGTAGTACTTCTGTCGTCCATTCGAACGGGCGCGCCCGCCCGCCACGGCCAGCTGGTCGAGGACGCCAGTGAAGACCGCGTCGGGGCTCTCGATGCCGATGACGTACGTGGGAATTCCCGCGGCGAGTGCATCACGCACGCGCTGCACCGTGCGCACGTCGTCGACACATTCGTTCGCCGAACACGGCGGCATCAAACACAGGCACCCCCGAGGGAAGAGCTGCCCGTTGCAGTTCGGTACACCGTCGGTGGCCAGCACGAGGGCGCGCGCGCTGGTCGCCGTGCGACGGCCCTGCAGTGACGCCACGCCCGCGAGAATCGCGTCGGCCGTGGGTGTGCCTCCGCCGGGGCGCTGCGCTGCCAGCGTCTGGAGAATCGCCTGCACGTTCCCCAGGGCCGGCAACAGGTTGGCCTGCGTCGCCGAGCGGCACGCCTGGGTCTGGCTCACCGGGTACAGCAACAGCCCCAGCTCCATCGTCCGGTCGACCGCAGGCAGGCTCTGGTTGAGCGAGCGCACGAGCGCGTCCCACTTCGTCGCGGCGCCGGGGAACGCGTCGTCCATCGAGCCCGACCGGTCGAGCACCAGCACCACCACCGGCACCGCCGGCGTCAGCGTGAAGCGGCCGTCGAGGCACGGCTTGCCCGCGTCCACTCCGGCGTCGGTGCCCGCGTCGACGCCAGCGTCCACCCCGGCGTCGCTCCCTGCGTCGAAGCCGGCATCGACACCCGCGTCGAGTCCCGCGTCGACCGGCGTCGGCAGCGGCAACGGGAGCGGTGGAGGGTCGTACCGCACCGGATCCGTCCGCCCGCACGCGAGGGCCAGCAGCACCACGCTCGTGAAGGTCTGGAGCCGCACCGGGAGCGCACTCCAGCCCTCCCGAGGGCCCAAGACAAGGTGCCCCGCCCGTTCGTGACGGAAGTGCGAGGCACCTCCCAATACGCTGGCATGACGACACGACGACTCGGGGTGCTGGTGGTGCTGGCCGTGGTTTCGGTGACGGGGCTCGGCTGCAAGCGGGCGCGGTTCAAGAGCCGGAGCCTGTCCGCCCCCAGCGTCGGCAGCGCCCGGTTCGCGCGCTCCACCGGCCACGCCCTCGGCGGGCTTGCCGACGACGGGTTCTCCACCGCCTCGCGCGTCGACTTCGACCGGGCGCTCGAGCAGCGACTCGACGAGCTCGCGCTCGAACGGGAGCGCACCAGGCTCGACCGCGAGCTCAAGACGGCCCTCGAGTCGGCCGTCGAGCGGCACTGCCTCACCATCTCGGCCGACCTGCTGTACCTCGAGCCGCAGGGCGAGGCGCTCCGTCGCCTGTTCCGCTCGCTCCGCCAGGCCACCGCGCCCGCTGACGTGACGCTGCCGGCCGCCTCGACCGTCATGGGGCTCCCCGTGCACGTGCTGCGCTTCGGCAAGGACCCGCAGTGGTGCGCCGACCAGGACGAGGCCCTCGTCGCCCGGCTCGTCCGTCGCTCCGAGGCGCCGGTGGCCAGTGACGTGACGTCGCCCGCGCCCGGCGCGTGGTTGGTGCGCACCGCGCCCGGCCGCTCGACACCCGCCTCGGCCTCGCTCGTGTCCCGCTCGTTCCTCGAGTCGCTCGGGGTGAAGGGCGACCTCGTCGCGTTCGCGCCCACCGACCACGCCGTGGCCTACGCCGATGCGTCGAGCCCGAAGGCCCTCAAGGCCGCCGCGAAGGCCGTCATCGCAGCCATCGACCCGAATGGAGATGACGGCGTGCTCCAGGCCCAACCGCTCGTGTGGTCGGGCGGCGTCTGGCGCGCGTGGACGCCGAAGGCTCCTGCGCCCGAGGTGAAGGCGGCCATCGCCCAGGCCCTCGAGCTCGAGACGTCGATGGCCGGAGACATCGTCAAGCAGCTCACCGAGCTCAAGCTGGCGGCGCTGGTCTCGCCCGGCCTCCACGCCCCGGCGCTCGACCTCGACGCCGACGCGTTCACATCGGCTCCGCGCTCACGCCGGGCCGACGGCCAGATGTCGGTGCAGGTCGAGAGCGACGCGTTCGACACCCAGCTCGTCGGCGTGGCCCCGATGGTCGAGGTCGTCGACGTGCGTGGCCGCTCCGAGTGGGTGCCGTGGAGCACCTTCGAGGCGAAGGCCAGGCATCACCTCACGCCAGTGACGGTCGACGGCGCCGTGGTGCCGCGCGTGTACGAGCTGCGCCAGGACTTCGCGTGGAAGCCCCGGGTGGACTGAGGCGGCCCGTTCTGGCTACAGGCCCGCGCCCCAGAGGTGAATACATGCGGTGGCTCGTCGCAGGGTTGGTGGTGTCCAGCTGTGGAGGCGCGCTCCCGCCGCCGCAACCAGAGGTCACGTGCGGGCCGACGAACTGCCGCGGCTGCTGCTCGTCGTCTGGCGCGTGTGTCGAGGGCACCAGCAACCAGCAGTGCGGCCTCGGTGGCGCCGCCTGCCTCGACTGCGGAATGGGCCGGCTGTGTCTGTCGAACGTGTGCGGCGTCGAGCCGCTGCCCGTGGGCGCGAAGCTCGTGTTCGTGACGCGCTCCACCTTCACCGGCGACCTCCGCGGCGTCGAGGGCGCCGACAGCCTGTGCATGGCCGCCGCGGCGGCGGGCAACCTGCCGGGCACCTTCAAGGCGTGGGTGTCGGCGAATGGCTACGACAGCGTGCGCCGGGTGCAGCGCATGGTGAACGCGTCGGAGCGGCTGACCAGCAACGGGCCGTGGTACCTCCCGGGCGTCGACAGCCAGGGCCGTCGGATTCAGGTCTTCTCGAGCCGCGCCGCGCTGCGGGCCGCGCCGCTCAAGCCCATCGACCGCACCGAGACGCTCGAGGCCGTGCCCTCGACGGGTCGCAACGTGTGGACGGGCACGCTCTCGACGGGGCGTGGGCGGCCCGCGAGCAGCACTGGCGATGGCACGTGCAACGACTGGCAGAGCAGCAGCGGCTCCTTCAGCGACGCGAGCATCGTCGGCACCGTGTATGGCCAGGCCGGCGACTGGACCGAGTTCGACACTCGCCCCTGTTCGAACCGGTTCTCGCTGTACTGCTTCGAAGACTGACGTCAGGTGCCCTGCGCGAGGGTTGTCTGGCCCACCTCGTTCACCACGATGGCGCCGCGCGCGCGCAGCTCGGCCTCCTGCGCCACCCACACGTCGGGGTACTTGTAGAACGGCACCTGCGGCGTCAGGTGGTGCACGAGGTGGTGTGACTGGTTGACGAGCAGCACCTGCCACAGGAGCCCCAGGCGCATGGTGGTGGCGCGGAAGCGGTCGTCACGCTGCAAGACGGTGTGCGGGCGGTGCGGCAGGTAGTCGAAGGCGAAGGCCAACAGCCCGAGCGCGAGGCGTGACGAGACGAGCCACGCGAGCGCGACGAGGCCGTGGCCGGTGGCGATGAGCAGCGCGACGGCGCCCAACAGCAGCGTGAGTGAGATGACGACGTCGGCGACCTCGGCCGGCGGGCGGCCCACGCGCAGGTAGACCGCGTAGTAGTTGAGGTCTTGCGTCATCCACCGCAGCGGGAGCAGCACCTTCGGCCCCCGCGCGCTGTAGTGGTCGGGATCCTTCGCCGGGTCGTTCGTGTGCGCGTGGTGCTCGAGGTGCACGAACTTGAACGCGAGGTAGGGGCCGAAGAGCGGCACCACCGCGAGCCGGCCGATGGCGTCGTTGAGCCTCGGGTGTTTCGCCGCGACCGCCTTGTGCGTCGCATCGTGGAGCGGGGTGAAGGCCAGGTACGCGCCCAGCGTCATCGCGGCGAGGCCGAAGCCGAAGGTACCAGTGGTGACGAGCGCGAGGCCGAGCCCCCACAGCGCAAGTGCGAGCGCGGCGAGGAGCAGCGTGGGCCAGGCGATGGCAGGAACGGTGAGGGCGCGCTGAAGAGAGGTCGTCATGGCGGTCTCGATTTGGTCGAGTGGCCAAACCATGACCGAGAGGCCACGCCGGTCGCCAGTGAGGAGCAGGGGACGCGTTGGTCGGCCACCAAGCCAGGCGCGTCGCTCAGGGGTACTGCGGCCTGGCGTACTTGAACTGGTGGTACGACTGCAGCGCGTGGTCGCGGATGATGTTGAAGAAGCACGCGTCGCCACCGCCGAAGGGCCGCAGCACGAGCGGCGTCGCGAGCGTCTCCTTCTTGAGCGTCCACCCATCGGGCAGCTGGACGTCCTCTTTCACCGTGCCGTCCGCCGTCGCGTGCATGATGGCGCGCTCTCCGTTGGGCCCGTCGAGGAACCAGCCTTCCATCTCGAACACCATCTCGTGGCACTTGCGGGTGACGACGACGAGGAGCGCGCCCGGGTTGGCGGTCATGTTGGGACAGCCTTTGGTGCCCACGCAGTCGGCCGACTCGATCTTCGACAGCCCCACCCAGGTGTAGCCGTCGAGGTCGACGATCTCGCGGCAGCCATCGCCCTCGCAGCTCGCCGGCTTGCTCGGCGAGCGGGAGAAACACGAACGATTGAAGCGCAGGAAGCGGTCGCTGTTCTTCTGGTTGCCGAGGCTCGGCGCATACGTCGCCCACTGCTCGTCCGAGATGGCCTTGTCGCCTCCGGCGATGACGACGGTGCGGGTGCGGCCGTACAGCACCTCTTTGGCGACGGCCACGTCGGGGCGGTTGAGGCAGACCGGCGCTGCCGGCCACGGAGACTCGACCGCGTCGTACGACACCTTCGCGTCCACCGACGTTGGAATGGAAAGACACGCACTGAACGACCCCAGGCACACGACGAGCCAACGCATTTCAGGTCTCCTTGCGACGAGCGATGGCGGGGTCGGTCGCACGCGCGCGCCCCCGCGTCGTGACGAAGAGCCACGTCAGCAGGAGCGGCGCCAGCCCCAGTCCCACCCACGGGCAATCATGAAGCACGGTGTCCATCGACGCCCGACACGGTGCCAGCGCCGTGTTGAGCGGGTGTGGAGCCACGAAGCACGACCTCGAGCCCGTGCGGCTCCAGGTTCGCGAACGAGAGCGTCCACCCGCAGCGGGCCGAGAGCGCGCTGGTGATGGAGAGCCCCAACCCACTTCCACGCGGGTCTCGCTGCCGGGCTTCGTCGCCGCGAAAGAGGCGCTGCCCCAGCTGGGTCAGCTCGTCGGCCGTCACGCCGGCGCCGTCGTCGCGCACCACCACGTGAAAGGCGCCGCCGGCCCCCGAGAGGAGCACCGCGACGTGCCCGCCAGCGGGGGCGTGACGAACGGCGTTGTCGACGAGGTTGGCGACGCACCGCTCGAGGAAGACGTCGTCGGCGAAGACGGCGATGGGCGCGTCGGGCTTCGACATCTCGACGCGCACGCCGCGGTGGGTCGCCAGCAGCCGCGCGCGCAGCACCAGGCGCTCCACGACGGCCGCGAGGTCTGGCAGCTGCCGCGGCGTCGGGGCCACGCCCTCTTCCACCAGGCTCTTCAGCCGCAGGTTCTCGGTGACGCTGGCGACGAAGACACACTCGGCCAGCGCGCGCGCGACGGGCTCCCGAATGGCCTCGTCGGTGGTCGACCCGAGCGCCTGCTCGAGGGCGAGCTGCATGGCGGCCAGCGGCGTGCGCACGTCATGGGCCACCTCGCCGAGGTGTCGACGCAGCGCCGTCGAGCGGTCGGCCAGCATGGCGGCGTCGCGGCGAATGCGGGCGTCGGCCTCGGTGAGGCTCGCCAGCGCGACGTCGAGCTCGTCACCCGTCGGCTCGGGCCGCGGGCCCACCGTCGAGCCCAGCGCCGCGGCGGCCTCACGGAGTCGCCTGGTCCGCCGGCTGAGCGGCCGCACGACGAAGACGAGGCCCACCACCGCGCCGGCCAGCACCGTCAGCAGCGTCGTGCTGACGAGCAGCCGGGCCGCCGACGCGGTGGCGAACCGGCCCGTCCAGTGGCTGACGATGACGGCGCAGGGACCGGAGGCTGCTGCACGGAAGGTGACGGCACCGCCAGTGCCGCCGGTCGCGCGCTCGCTCGAATCTGCCCCGTTCAACACCGAGGCCGCGCCGTACTGCTCGAAGGGAGGCGCCGCCGGGTTGGCCGAGCGCCCGTCGGCGTCATAGGCCCACGTCTCGAGGTCTCCGGGGCCCAGCAGGCGGAACGTCGAAGGGCTCGCCTCGCAGCGCGGGCGCTCACTCTCGAGGTAGATGCCCCGAATCGACTCACCGATGGCGCGGCGCACCGTCATCGAGACCTGCACCAGCACCACCGCGGCGCCGATGACGCCCGTCACGATGGTGGTCACCATCACCTGCTGCGAGAGCCGGCGAACGAGCTTCATTCCGGGCCCGAGACGAAGCGGTAGCCGATGCCCCACACCGTCTCGACGCGAGACGCCTCGTCACCCAGCTTCTTGCGAACGCGCGCGACGTGCGAGTCGATGGTGCGGGGCTCGGGGGCGTCGAAGCCGGACAGCGCATGGGCGGCCAGGTCGTCGCGGCTCACGGGCCGGCCGGGCCGCTGGGCGAGGTAGGCCAGCACGTCGAACTCGTGCCGGGTGAAGGTGACGGGCGCTCCCGAGAGCCGCACCTCGCGCAGGTCGAGGTCGACGTCGAGGAGGCCGAAGGTCAACACCCGCCGCGGCGCCTCTTCCCTCAGGTCGAGCCGGGCGCGGATGCGCAGCACCAGCTCTTCGAGGAAGAAGGGCTTGGGCACGTAGTCGACGGCGCCGAGCTGGAAGCAGCGCACGCGCTCCTCGAGGTCGGTGCGCGCGGTGAGGACGATGACGGGCGCATGCGGCCGGGTCGAGAGCTCTTCCAGCAGCTCGAGCCCGCTCACGCCCGGCAGCATGAGGTCGAGCACGACGAGCTCGACCTCGTCGCGGATCAGCTCTTCGCGGGCCTGGGTGCCGCTGGTGGCGAGGGTGACCTCGAAGCCGCGCGCCTTGAGGCCCGTCACCAGGCTCGCGGCGACGGCGGCGTCGTCTTCGGCGACGAGCAACCGCACGCGTGGGTCACTTCCGCGGGTTTTCGGCGATGAAGGCATTGAGGGAGAAGGCCATCGTGTCGCCAATCTCGTCCTGAATGAAGTGGCCCGCGTCGAAGCGGGCGTGCTTCTGGCCCGTCGCCCCGGGCACCTGGTTGATGAGGCGGTCGGCCACCTCTTTGCGGCCGAGCAGCTGGTCGCGCTCCTCGGAGAGCGCGAGGAAGGGCTTCTCGAAGCGCCCCAGCGGATCCCACGCAGCCTGGTTGTTGGTGGTGACAGGAGCCACTTCCATTGACGCGTCTGTGCCAGCAGCGGCGTGAGCGCCAAGTGTGCGCCCAGCGTCATCGCCGCGAGGCCGAGCAGGACAACGCTCCCGTGGTGACGAGCGCGAAGCCGAGGCGCTCCAGCGTGAGTGCGAGCCTGACGAGGAACCAGCCGCGCCGTCGCACCTCGCTCCGAGTTCAGTTCAGCCATTCCTTCTTTGGTGGAGGTCGTCGGGTTTCCGATGTCTCGAGGCGCCGGCTTCGCCGCCTCCTGAGGCGCTCGAACGCCCAGATCGGTATCAGCCAGACGAGCTTCCAGGCCTTCGCCCCATCGAGCGGTGGAATCGGGAGAAGGTTGAACGCAGCGATCAGCACACTCGCGGTGCTCAGCGCCCAGAGGAAATCTCCCAGCGCTGCGGGTGGACCGCTCGCCAGCGCCAGTTCGGCAGGAATCGCGAGGGCGAGCTGCGCCAGGACGCCGCCCGACGCGATGATGGATTCCTTCAGCTCCGAGTCGGTCTCCGAAGTCGTGCACTCCCCGCCATATGGCAACAGGTCGATGCGGTACACGTGCGCGCCGACCAGCCGCGCCAGCACCGCATGACCGAACTCGTGCACGAGGAACACGGTCAGAATCCCGAGGACCCAGCCTGTCGTAAGTGGTCGGCCGGGCCAGAGGAGCGGAAGGAGTGGTGCGAAGAGATGAACCCGCACCACCGCGCCCCGCCACCGACCCACAACGAGGTAGAGCCCGTCACGGCGCATGGCGCGATTCTTCTCACACCCGAGAGCCCGGGGAAGGAGAAGCGAAAGCGGCCACTCCGTCAGCGCGTCAGTTCAGGTACGACGACGACTGGAACACGAAGGGGTACGTGACGACGACGTTGCCACCCTTCGCCGCCGGGAAGGTCCACCGGCGCAGCGCCGCCAGCACGCACTGCGGCACCGAGGCCTGTCGCACCGTCGTCGACTGCACCTTCGCGTTGGTGACGGCGCCCGAGGTGCTGATGGTCCACTCGACGGCGAGCCGCCCGCCCGCGCTGCCTTCGAGCAGCAGGCTCGACTCGTAGCAGCGCTGCACCTCCGGCAAGTGCTCGTTGATGACCTTCGCGACCGCGTCACGGTCGATGGAGCCCCCGGCCTTCTTCGGGGGCACGCCGAGGCCCGATGGCCGAACGGGGTCGACGACGATGCCGCCGACTTTCCCTTCCACGCCGTAGCCACCGCCCCGCATCTCGCCGCCGCGTTGAGCGCCACGTCGGCCGATGCTCGATGCGTCGGTCGCGACGCCGAGGTGGAAGTTCGACGCCCCCACGCCGGGCATCGCCAGCAACGGGCCCCTTTGCCGTTTCATCTTCGACGGCGCGCCGCGCGAGGCCAGCGCGGCGGAGACCGAGGTCGCCGAGTTCATGATGCGGTCGAGCGCCTCGAAGCGGTTGCGGGGTGGTGGAGGCGACGCGCGCTGAGGCTTGCGTGACGGCGTCTGCGCGGCGGCCACCGGGGCGACCGTCGGTGCCGAGGCCGGTGCGACGGGCGTCGGGGCCTTCGGCGGCGGCGGCGTGACGTGCACCTTCACCACCGGCATGGGCCGCGGCACGAAGTCCTCTTCGGACGGTTCGGGCATCGACACCAGCAGCGCGGTGGCCACGACCGACACGCAGACGAGCACCGCGGGAAAGAGCCGCTCCGTGACGCGCGCGCGCGCGAGCGGCCCGGGCTTCGCGGCGACCGAGAGCACCAGCCGCAGCGGCCCCGCCTCGACGGACGTCGCTTCGCTCGCCGAGAGCGTCAGCGGGCCAGTCGGCGTCTTCACCAGCCACCGGCCGCGGGCGTCACGGCTCGCGCTCACCGTCTGCTCGAACCCCAGGGCGCGCACCTCGCTCGTCGTCAGCGCGTCCTGCACCGCGATGGTCGAAAGCCGGGTGTCGGCCCACCACAGCGCCACGTGGAGCTGCGTGTCCTTCACCGCGGGCGCTTCGACGATGGTGGTGAGCTCGGTGGCGCGCTCCGGGGCGGGCTCGGTCGACATCATCGCCGGCCAGCTCCACCGCTCGGTGATGACGCGCACGCGCAGCGCGTACGGCCCCACCCACACCTCGTCGATGGGCCGCACCGCAGCGCGGGACAACCGCACGCCGTTGACGAACACCGGGCCCTCGCGCGCCTCGATGGCCACCGTGCCGGCGTGGAAGACGAGCGCGGCGTGCTTCGTCGCGGGCCCGTCGAGGAGCGAGAGGTCGCTCTCCTGCGCGCTGCCGACCGTCCACTGGCCCGGCGTGAAGTACTCGGTGCCGACGAGCAGGCCGTCACGCATCACGATGACCTGGAGCACGCCAGACTCACTGGGGCTCTGGCGCGGCGGCGAGTCGAGCACCTGCGCGGTGGCCGTCGGCGTCTGCTCGGGCTGGTTCGAATACAGGCTGCGCAGCGAGCCCAGGCGCGCCGCGCAGACCGCGCACGTCTGCAGGTGGTGCTCGAGCCGGCGCGCCTCGTCCGAGCCCGGCGTCTCGCCGAGCAGCCAGCGGTCGATGGTGAGGTCCGACACGCAGCCCACGCTGCGACGGCTCAGGGCGACGTTCATCGGGCGAGCTCCTCGAGGGTGCCGGCTGCGAGGCGGGCGGCGGCGTGGAACTCGACGAGGCGGTTGCCGATGGTGCGGCGCGAGAGGCCCGTGACGCGGGCGATCTCCTCGTGGCTCATCTGGTCGAGGTAGTAATAGACGGCGATTTCCCGCAGGTCGTCCGGCACGCGCGCGAGCACCGTCGACAGCGACAGCCGCGCGTCGAGCGAGACCGGCGTCTGGTGCGTGTCGGCGCGGAGCAGCGGAATCACCCGGCCCTGGCGCGACTGGGTCCGCAGTACGTTGAGGCAGTGGTTGGTCGTCGCGCGGTACAACCACGTCACCGGCGAGGACTCCTGGCGGAAGTCCTCGAGCGCCGACAGCACCTTCACGAAGACGTCGTGGGTCGCGTCACGCGCCGCCTGCTCGTCGCTCAGCAACGCCCGCGCGCGGCGGAGCACCAACACGCCGTAGCGTTGATACAGGTCCGACGCCGCCGGGGTCGCAGTCACGAGGCTTTAGCAGGGCGTTGAAAAACCCGCTCTTGGGCCTCGACGAGCGGGCTTGAAGCATGATCAGGTCCTCGGGTGCGCGGAGCGAAGAAGACGCAGCAGTCGATGT
>JALOQF010000614.1 GCA_025459425.1 Myxococcaceae bacterium
ACGTGCGCGCCCGGTGTCGCTACGAACGCGTCGTCGTCTTCACCCACTGCTTTCCCGGGAGCTCCACATGAAGTTCTTCATCGACACCGCTGACGTCAAAGAGATCCGCGCGGCCTGGGAAATGGGCTGCGTCGACGGGGTCACCACCAACCCCTCGTTGCTCGCGAAGGTCGGCCGGCCGCTCGAAGAGACGATTCGGGAGATCTGCAGCATCGTCGACGGCCCCATCTCGGCCGAGTGCGTCTCGCTCACCGCGCCCGAGCTCATCGTCGAAGGCAGGCAGCTCGCGAAGATTCACCCCAACGTCGTCGTGAAGATCCCGATGGGCGTCGAGGGCATGAAGGCCGTCAAGGCGCTGTCGGGCGAGGGCATTCGCACCAACGTGACGCTCTGCTTCTCGGCGAACCAGGCGCTGCTCTGCATGAAGGCCGGCGCCACCTACGTCTCGCCCTTCGTCGGTCGCCTCGACGACATCTCGCAGGACGGCATGGACCTCATTCGCGACATCGTCACCATCTTCCGCAACTACGGCTCGAAGACGCAGGTGCTGGTGGCCAGCGTGCGCAACCCCGTGCACGTGCTCGAGTCGGCGAAGATCGGCGCCGACGTCGCCACCCTGCCGTTCAACGTCATTCAGCAGCTCGCCCAGCACCCGCTCACCGAGATCGGCATCAAGAAGTTCCTCGCCGACTGGGAGAAGGTGCCCCGGAAGTGACGTTTCCCGGGTGGGTCTCATGGGACCCATCGCCCACGTCGGCGACGTAGCGGCCTGCCGACGGACGTCATTACACTCGCCGGGTGTTCCTCTTCGGCAAGCACGCGCAGGGCCTGACCGAGGCCGAAGGGCGCCAGCTGCTGAAGACGATTCTGCTGTGGAGCATGGCGACGACGGTCGTCACCAGCTTCCTGGGGGCGGCGAGCTCCGGGCGATGGGAGTTCCTCCCGCTGATGCTCGCGCCGATTCCGTTCCAGGCGGTGGCGCTCTTCGCGCTGCGGCACCTGGCGGTCCGGCCGGTCGCGGTGAGCTACCTCGTCGTCGTCTGTCTGTTCTTCGGCGCGGGAGCGTTGGCTGACCGCGGCACGGCGGGCCAGGCCTATTACGGGCTGGTGATGGTCGTGCAGTGCACGGCGCTGCTGTTCGGCATGCGGGGCATGCTGCTGCTGTTCCCGTTGATCGTCGGGCTCGGCGTCGGGTTGGCGGTGCTCGAGACGCACGGGTTGCTCCAGCCGACACCTCCGCGGACGCCCTTCGAGGCGCTGTTGGCGCCGGTGTCGGCCTTCGTGTTGACGGCCGCGGGCTCGATGGCGGTGCACCGGAGCCTGCGGC
The DNA here is from genome assembly GCA_025459425.1 of Myxococcaceae bacterium. Classification (GTDB taxonomy): domain Bacteria; phylum Myxococcota; class Myxococcia; order Myxococcales; family Myxococcaceae; genus Xiheimicrobium. The sequence goes on from JALOQF010000614.1 coordinate 1,328, forward strand.
GCGCGGTCGGGCAGGCGCAGACCCAGGCGCTCGTCACCGCCAAGGCGAACACGCAGCTGTCGCACGAGATCGAGCGGCGCGTGCAGGTCGAGCACGAGCTGCAGGCCTCGATGGAGAAGGCGCTCGAGGCCTCGCGGCTCAAGTCGAGCTTCCTGGCGAACATGAGCCACGAGCTGCGCACGCCGATGAACGCGGTGGTGGGGCTCACCGATCTGCTGATCAAGGACGCGCCCTCGCCCACGCAGCTCGAGGCGCTCGAGACGATTCGCAGCTCCTCCGAGGCGCTGCTCACCTTGCTCGACGACCTGCTCGATCTGTCGAAGATCGAGAGCGGCGCCATGACGTTCGAAGCGCTCCCGACCTCGGTGGCGCAGCTCGCCGACGACGTTCGCAAGCTCTTCCTCGCCAGGGCGCAGGCCAGGGGCATCGGGCTGCGGGTGGAGCTGGGCGAAGGAACTCCGCCGGCGGTGCTGGTCGACCCGACGCGGCTGCGGCAGGTCCTCGTGAACCTGGTGGGCAACGCGGTGAAGTTCACCCAGGCCGGAGAAGTGGTGATCGCCGTGTCCTGGACCGACGGGCGCCTGGTGGTGTCGGTGAAGGACAGCGGCATCGGCATCTCGCCGGAGCAGCGCGAGCGCATCTTCCAGCCCTTCGTGCAGGCCGACGCGAGCACGACGCGCCGCTTCGGTGGAACGGGGCTGGGGCTCACCATCGTGCAGCGGCTGGTCGACGCGCAGGGCGGCCGCGTGGGGGTCGAGAGCGTCGAGGGCCGCGGCAGCACCTTCACGGTGACGTTGCCGGCGCCGAGCTCGCGGGACCGCGCGAAGGTGAGCTCGGGGCGGCTCGCGTCGATTCCCGCCGCGCCCAGCGGGCTGTCGACGCTGCGGGTGCTCGTCGCCGAGGACAACCCCATCAACGAGAAGGTGGCGAGGAAGCTGCTCGAGCACCTCGGGGTCCAGGCCGTCATCGCGCACAACGGGCGCGAGGCGGTCGAGGCGGTCGAGCGCGCGCCCTTCGACGTGGTGCTCATGGACATCCAGATGCCCGAGGTCGACGGCCTCGAGGCGACGCGGCTGGTGAAGGGGAAGTTCGGTGCGCGGGTGCGGGTGGTGGCGATGACGGCCAACGCGATGCCCGAGGACAAGGCCCTCGCGAAGGCCGCCGGGTGCGACGACTTCCTCGCCAAGCCCGTGCGCCTCGACGACCTCGAGCGCGTGCTGTCGCGGGCCCTCAGCCAGCTCAAGGCGGCCTGACGCGCCACCGGGAGAGCACGGCTCCTTCTCGACGCATCAGCGCTGCTTGTCGCGGCGGCGTCGGGGCTCCAGTTTCCTTTTGCCGCAGTGCACCCCCTCTGCTACGGCGCGCGCGGTTTGAGCGGACCGGACAATCAGGCGTCGGCGGTGGCGAAGGCCTACCGCGCAGCGGCGCCCTGGCTTTCGGCCACGTGGCAGTTCGTGGGTGCGGCGTTGGTGGGGGTGCTGGCGGGGTGGGGCGTCGACCGGTGGGCGGGCTCGAAGGCGGGGTACGG
>JALOQF010000255.1 GCA_025459425.1 Myxococcaceae bacterium
GAACTGCCGGCTCATCGGCCGGCGCTTTCGCCTCGCGCACGTCTACTTCAAGGGCGGGAAGATCCTCGAGGTGTCGACGTTCCGCGCGAACCCCACCGTGGCCGAAGAGCCCCAGCCCAGCGAGGCGCGAGACGGCGAGGTGCACACCGCCGGCACCGAGCACATCGCCGACGCCGACCGCGAGGCGATGGCCGCCGTCGAGCATGACGACCCGGTGCCCGATGGGCCGGTCGAGGACAACGAAGACGAGGCCGCCGCCGACGCGCCGAAGGAGCGCGATCTGCTCATCACCGAAGACAACACCTTCGGCACCGAGCTCGAAGACGCGCTCCGGCGTGACTTCACCATCAACGGCCTCTTCTACGAGCCGGTGTCGGGCCGGGTGATCGATCACGTCAACGGCCTGCGCGACCTCGCCTCGGAGCAGCTGCGCACCATCGGCGACCCGGAGCAGCGCATGCGGGAAGACCCCGTGCGCATCCTCCGGGCGGTCCGCTTCGCTGGGAAGCTGGGCTTCGACGTCGAGCCACGCACGTACGCCGCGATGGAGGGCTGCGTGGAGGATCTGCCGCGCTGCTCCGCGCCCCGGCTGCTCGAAGAGACGTTCCGGCTCATTCGTGGCGGCGGTGCCTCGCCGGCGCTCAAGCTGCTGGTGGCGCTCGACGCGCTCAAGTTCCTCCTCCCGCCGGTCAACGAGTACCTGGCCGAGCAGGACGCCGAGGGCCGCGCCGAGTACTTCAAGTTCATCGCGCACATGGACAGCCTGGTGAACGCCGGCACGTCGTTCGACGACTCGATGCTGCTGGCCTGCATTCTGCTGCCCATCGCGCTCGACGAGCCGGAGCCGACCGAGGCGACGCCGGCGCAGGGCCAGGGCGCCGTGGCGGTCGCGCCGACGGCCGAGGGTGGCGAGCCGATGTCCCCGCCGCCCGAGGCGCCCGTCGCCGAGCCGGCCGGCGCGCAGCCGACGGCGCCGGTGCCGTCGAACGACGCCGAGCGCCCGCCCTCGGTGGCGAAGGCGATCGAGCTGCTCCTGAGCGAGCTCGTGCGAACGGCCCGCCTGCCGCGGCGCATCGCGGAGCGCTGCCGGATGATCCTCCTCTCGCAGAAGACGCTCGCCGGGCTGCGTCGTCGCCGCGGCGGCCTGCAGGGCTTCCGCGCTCACCCGCTCTTCAACGAGTCGCTCGCCGTCTTCGAGGTGTGGGTGAAGGCGACGGGAGAGCACCAGGCGGCGCTCGACTCGTGGAAGACGGGCAGCGCCCCGCAGGTGGCTCCAGACGCGGAGGGGCCGCGTCGTCGGCGCCGCCGTCGTCGTCGTGGCGGCGGGGGCGGTGGCGATCGCCCGCAGGCCTCGAGCTGACGTGAACCCCATCGTCCACGCCGAGCTGTCGTGGCTGGTGGGGGCGCGGCTGGCGGCGCGGCGAGACCGGGTGCTCGTCACGCTCGCGGGCGTGGCGCCGGATCTCGACGGCCTGACGCTGCTCGCAGGCGAAGAGGCCTACGGCACGTACCACCACGTCCTCTCGCACGGGCTGTTGAGCGCGTCGCTCTGCGCGGCCGGCATGGCGCTCCTCGCCGAACGCAAGGCGGTCGTCGGCGCGCTGGCGTTCGTCACGTTCCACCTGCACCTGCTGTGCGATCTCGCCGGGAGCGGGCCTGGCTGGCCCATCTGGTACTGGTGGCCATTCAGCCTGCGTCAGACGATGTGGGACGGGCAGTGGAACCTGGCGAGTTGGCAGAACTCCCTCATCGGGCTTGGGGCCACGCTCGCGGTGCTCGCCTGCGCGCTGCCGCTCGGTCGTACGGCCGTCGAGTTGTTCTCGCGCCGCGCGGACGAGGCGGTGGTGAAGACGCTCCGGGCGCGCTTCGGTCGATCGTGAGCGGCAGGCGGCCCTTGAGCCTCACGCCTCGTCCGGATCGAGCGGGGCCTCGAGGTCGACGGCCGACAGCGACGAGGGCCGCGCAGAACGCGCCGGTGGCTTCGAAAGGCTCGCCCCGACGACGCTCCTCGCACAGCGCTGGCTCCACGAACGGCGTTGGGTCCAGCTCAAAGTGGCTTCGACCCTCGGCTCCACTACAACGCGAAGCGTGACCGACCGCGTGCTCATCGCCTCGGCGACGAACCTGCTCGCCCGCGGGTTTCAGGTGGTGCCCGTCGACCGGGTGTCGAAGCAGGGTGAACCCGTCAACGGGCTCTACGCGGTCGCCCGGGCGCTCACGAAGGCCATCGGCTTCAAGGCGCCCCGGTTCGCCATCGCGATCATCGACCCCTCGGCGAAGTCCTGGCCCGAGCCGCTCGAGGCTCAGCGGCCGCGCCTGGCCGAGGTGTGCCGGAGCCTGGGGCTGCACGTCGTCGAGAGCCCCGACGAGTTCCAGCTGTGCGCGAGCTATGCCGCGGCGGCGTTGGCGGCCGGCTGTGACGTGATGCTCGCGGGGGTCGACAAGCGGTACGCCCAGCTCGTCGGCGAGAAGCTGTGGTGGTTCGACGCGAACAAGGACGTCCGCTACACGCCGGAGATCGTCGAGAAGCGCTTCGGCGTCGGCCCTGCGCTGGTGGCGTCGTGGCTCGCGATGGTGGGCGATGAAGATCAGCTCCCGGGGGTGAAGGGGGTTGGCGCGAAGGGCGCGACGGAGTTCCTGCTCGAGCACGGGCCGCTGGTCGACGTACTGCCGCGGCTGGCCGGCCTCGAGGGGCGCGTGGCGAAGGGCCTCAAGGCCGATGCCGAGCTGCCCGCCACGCTCGCCCAGGCCACCCTGACGAAGGACCTGCCGCTGCCCCGCGCGCTCGAGACGTGTCCCTGGTCGGCGCCGGCGGTCGCGCCGCTCAACGCGTTGTACGACGAGCTGCGCTTCTCGGAGCTGCTCGTCTCGGACGACGCGCACGTCGACGTCCCGGTGCTCGAGTCCGTCGACGCGGCGGAGCGGTTCTTCGCCGCTGCGACCGGGGCGGTTTCGTTCGCAGCGCTCCTCGAGGATCCATCGCCGGGCGAGGCCCTGACGGGGCTGGGGGTGTGGTCGGCGTCGACCGGCGGGGCGTACGTCGCGACGACCAGCCCGGCCTGGCCGCGGCTCGTCGCCTGGCTCGAAGACGCACGGCACCCGAAGCAGGGGCACGACGTCGTCGGCGCGTTGGTCGCCCTGCGGCGGTTGGGCGTGACGGTGCGGGGGCTCGTCAGCGACTCGGCCTGCCTGTCGCATCTCACGGAGCCGAGCAACTGGGCCACCCACGAGCTGTGGAGCGTCGCGCGGCTCGCGCTGGGCCTCGCGCTCCCGGACGACGACGAGGTGCGGGGCGTCGGGCAGGGGCGCAAGGCGTGGAGCCAGCTCCCCCTCCAGCGCGCGGCCTCCATCGCGGTCACGCGCGCGCGGGCCTCGGCCCAGCTCGTCGAGGCCCTCTCGCCCAACGTTCGCCAGGCGCTGCTCGACGAGTACCTCGCGCTCACCGACACGCTCGTGCGCATGGAGCTCACTGGCATCGGGGTCGACGCGGCCGAGCTGCAGCGCGCCGAGGCGTCGTTCGCCGAGCTCGAGACCGGGCTCGAAGCCGAAATCACCCGGCTCGCGGGCCACCCGTTCAACGTCAACTCGTCGAAGCAGCTGGGCGAGGTGTTGTTCGCTGAGCTGAAGCTGCCGGTGGTGTCACACACGCGCACCGGCTGGAGCACGGCCAACGAGGCGCTCGAGCGCATCGCCGACGCGCACCCCATCGTCCCGCTCGTCATTCGCTGGCGGGGCCTGAGGCGCCTGCGGGACAGCTGGCTCATCTCGCTGCGCAAGTGCATCGACACCGACGGTCGCGTGCATTCGCGCTTCCACCTCGCGCGCTCGTTCGCGGGCGATCTCATCAACACGAACCCCGATCTCGGCCGGGTGCCGGGGCGAACGCCCGAGATGGCGCGGGTGCGGCGGGCCTTCGTGGCGCGGCCCGGGTGGAAGCTGATGTCGGTGGACTTCAACCAGCTCGGCCTGCACGTGCTCGCGCACCTGACGAAGGACCCGGCGCTGGTGGAGCCACTGAAGACGCGCTCCGACATGCATCGCCTCACCGCGGCGGCGATCCTCGAGAAGGCGCCTGACGCCGTGACCTACGAGGAGCGTCAGCTCGGCAAGGTGGTGAACTTCGCGACCTTCGCAGGCCAGGGCGCGAGCGCGCTCGGCATGCAGCTCGGGCTTCCCGCGGCCCAGGCGCGCGCGTACATCGAGCGGTTCGACAAGCACTACGCGAAGGTGCGCGCCTTCCAGGACGAGCAGCACCGCCTCGCGAAGGAGCAGGGCTTCGTCGAGCTCATCTCGGGCCGGCGCTGGCCCATCGGGGGGCTCGAGTCGCTCGACTCGCAGCTGCGCTCGTACGCCGAGCGGCTCTCGCGAAGGGCCACCCACGAAGGGTCCGTCGCCGACGTGTCGAGGCGTGCGCTGTTGAAGGCCGACGAGGCGCTTCGCCGAGAAGGCCTCGACGCGGTCCCGCTGGTTCAGATCCTCGACGAGGTGCTCTTCGAGGTGCCTGACCAGGAGCTCGAGCGCGCCGCCGAGGTCGTCACGCACGCCATGAAGTCGGCGTACGATCTCGAGGTTCCGCTCGTCGTCGGCGTCGAGGCAGGGCCGAACTGGGCCGATCTCACGCCGGTCGCGCGCCCCGGCGATTGACGATATCCGACGAGCCGTCGAGGCTTTGCCCATGCAGGTTCGTTTCTCTTCGGACGATGCACCAGTGACGCTTCCGCGCGAGAGCGTTCGATTCCCCGTCCAGCTCCGCACCCCGCCGCGCTTCCGAGTCGATCGGCCTCTGACCTGGCCTCGCGTCGAGGGTCGTCTCGAGTTCGTGAAGGGGGCCCTCCTCTACATGCCTCCGTGTGCTGACGACCAACAGGACGTGGCCGTCGAAGTGGCTCGGGTCCTTGGCAACTGGTCGGTCGAACACCCGGAGTTCGTCGTGGGCGGGAACGAGGCTGGAATGTTGCTCGACGGAGAGGTGCGCGCAGCCGACGTTGCCGTGTGGCGCCGGTCGGACGTCGGCTCGTACCGGGGCCGCTTCCGTCGGGTGCCGCCCCTGCTCGCGATCGAAGTCGCGGGCACGGACGAGGACGAGGAGACGCTGCTTCAGAAGGCGTCGTGGTACCTCTCACATGGCGTCAAGTCAGTCTGGTTGATTCTTCCTGCGACGCGCGAGGTGTTGCTCGTGACGCGTCGAAGAACGCGCCGCCTCCGGGGCGAGTCGCAGCTCGAGGCGCCGGGACTTTCGGGCTTGCACCCGACGGCCGACGCCCTCTTCCGGCAGTTGGGTGTCGGGTCGGGCGCCCCTCACGCGTCTTCGTCGCGCACCACCCGAACGGCGTCCTTCGGCTTCGCCTGCTCGGCCTTCGCGCGGGCCTGCTTCTCTTCGGCGTAGAAGCCATCGCGCAGCGAGAACGCGTCGGCCTTCACCAGATCGGCCGTCACCACCGCCTTGGTGCCGAACTTCTCCGAGATGCGGTCGAGCACCGCGTTGAGCTTGTCGCTGCGCTCGGGTGCGGGTGCGGCGAAGAGACCGAGCTGCTCGTTCTGCCCGACGAGCTCCTGCGCCGAGACGCCCGTCAGACGCACCTTGCGGCCGAGATCGACCCGGGTCAGCAGCGCTCGGGCCTCGCGGTACAGCACCTGCCCATCGTCGGTGGGGACCTCGAGCCTCCGGCGGCGCGTGAGGCTCTGAAAGTCGTCGTACTTCACGGTGAGCTGCACCACGCGCGCCTTGAGGTGGGCCTTGCGGAGCCGCCTCCCCACCCGCAGCGCCTGCCCATGGAGGTGCGGCGACAGCGCCTCGTCACCCTGCAGATCTTCTTCGAACGTGTCCTGCGCGCCGATGCTCTTCGCCTCGCGGTCGGGCACCACTACGCGCGCGTCGATGGCGTTGGCGAGCTCCCAGAAGTGCTGGCCCGAGGGGCCGAGGGTGCGCGTGAGCCACTCGAGCTCCCTGGCGGCCACGTCGCCGATGGTGCGCAGGCCCAGGCGCACGAGCTGCTCCTCGGTCTTCGGCCCGACGCCCCAGAGCCGGCCCACGGGCAGCGGCGCGAGGAAGGCCTTCGCGGTGCCCGGCGCCACCACGAACTGGCCGTTGGGCTTGCCGGAGTCCGAGGCGATCTTCGCGACGAACTTCACCTCGGCGATGCCAGCCGAGGCGGGCAGGGCGAGCTCGTCGTGGATCTCCCGGCGAATGCGCGCGGCGAGCGCCACCGGGTCGCCGAAGAGCGTCTGCGAGGCCGTCACGTCGAGGAAGGCCTCGTCGAGCGAGAGCGGCTCGATGAGGGGCGTGTAGCGCTCGAAGATGCGGAAGACGGCCTCACTCGCGTCGACATAGGCGTCGAAGCGCGGCGGCACGACGATCGCCTTCGGCGCGAGCTTCAGCGCGCGGCCCATCGGCATCGCGCTGCGCACGCCGAAGGGGCGCACTTCGTACGAGGCCGCGAGCACGACGCCGCGCTGCGGGTGCCCGCCGACGATGACCGGCTTGCCCTTCAACGCGGGCTGATCGCGCTGCTCCACCGACGCGTAGAACGCGTCCATGTCGAGGTGAATGATGGCGCGCGCCCAGCTCACGGAGCCGACCAAGCCCGAGGCACGGCCAATGTTCAAGGCCCTGCGTCGGGGCGTGGCGCGCGCGAGAACCGCAACGTCTTGCGGAAGATGAAGACACCGGCTTCGCCCCGGAGCGCGTCGGCGCCTTCGACGAAGAGATCGACCCCGACGCGCTGGTCGTCATCGGGCTTGTGGAGCGTGCCGACGAAGCGCTTGCCCCGCGCGTCCCACCGCAGCGCGCTGAAGGTCGTCTTCCCCACGTCGCCCGGAACCCGGCTCGCCACGGCCACGCCCTGCCAGGTGCCGTCAGCCTGCCTCGACAGCTCCGAGGTGACCCCTCGTTCGGCGTCCACCCATCGCCCAGCGAGGCTCGGCTCCATCGGCGCGGGCTCGGCCGCGAGAATCAACGCGAGAAGGATCATGCCCAGAGGATGACGCGCTCGTGGGTTTTATGCAACTGCGAGTTGCAATCAGCCCGAGCCCAGGGCTTCGTCCCGGACGCGGGCCAGCGTGTCGGGGAGCGGGCTCTCGATTCGAACCACGCGCTGCGAGACGGGGTGGCTGAAGCTGAGGGAGGCGGCGTGCAGGAAGAAGCGGCCGAGGCGGGGGTGGGGGCGCCCGCCGTAGCGCTCGTCGCCGACGATCGGCGCGCCGACGGCGGCGAGGTGCGCGCGGACCTGGTGGAGCACGCCGGTGAAGAGCCGCACCTCGACGAGCGAGGTGGCTGCAGCGCGCCGCAGCACGACGAACGACGAGCGCGCCGGGCGGGCGTCTTCACCCGACAGCGCCGGGCGCACGTGATCGCCCGCGTGGACGAGCGGCAGGTCGATCTCTCCCTCGTCGGCGAGCGGGCCGCGCACCAGGGCCAGGTACCGCTTGTCGACGCCGCCCGGCTCGCTGAAGGCCGCGCGCATGGTCTGCCACGCCTCCTTCGTCTTCGCGGCGAGCAGCACGCCCGAGGTCTCGACGTCGAGGCGGTGACAGAGGCCCGCCTCGCGCGGGTCGGCGCCCACCGCTCCCAGCGCGGGGAACCGGGCCACCAGCGCGTTCGCGACGGTGCCGGTCTCGCCCGGGTCGATGGGCTGCGAGGGCACGCCCGCGGGCTTGTCGACGGCCACGAGCGCGTCGTCTTCGTACAGCACCGTCAGCGTGAGCGACGCGTCGGCCACGGCACCTGCCGCGCTCTCGAGCAGCTCGACCGTCACCACCTGGCCCGCGGCGAGCGAGAGGCCCTTCTTCACCTTGCGCCCGTCGACGCGAATCGAGTCGGCCTCGAAGAGCGCCTTGAGCCGGTTGCGCGACAGCGAGAGCCGCTCTCCGACGAAGAGATCGACGCGCTGGCCCTGGGCCTCGGCGGGAACCTTCAGCTCGTGCCGGGTGGTCGTCACGCCTGGAGCAACGCCTCGTAGACCTCTTCGGCCGTCTGGAACCGATCGTCGGGCTCCTTGCGCAACAGCTTCATCGCCACCCGCGCCAGCGACCGGTCGGCGCGTGGGTTGAGCGCGCCGGCGGGCACCGGCTCGGTCTCGAGGATCTTCTGCCACAGCTCGTACGGCGTCTTGGCTTCGAAGGGCGGCCGGCCGGCGACGAGCTCGTAGAGGATCACCCCGAGCCCGTAGAGATCGGTGCGCGCGTCGAGGTGTTCGCCGAGCACCTGCTCCGGCGCCATGTAGCGGAACGTGCCCACCAGCCGCCCGTCGGCGGTGACGGCCGAGTCGTCGGCCAGGTACTTGGCGAGCCCGAAGTCCATCAAGCGCACGGTGCGGTCTTCGTCGACCATCACGTTCGTGGGTTTCAAGTCGCGATGAATCAGCCCGTGCTGGTGAATGTACGCGAGCGCCTCGGACAGCTGGAGCATCGCGTCCTTGAGGCGGCCGACCCGCTCGGCGCGGTTGAGGGCGGCGAGCTCGACCTCGCTCGGCCGGGAACCCAGCGGACGGGCCTCGTCGGACCGGGGCAGCTCGTAGGGCAGCGGCCCACCCGAATACGAGCTCTGGGTGTCGGGTTCTTCGGCCAGCGCGGCGAACCGGCGCACCGACTCGGGGCCTGACTCGTACTCTTCTTCGTCGTCGGAGCCGGTGAACTCGTCGGACAGGGGCTCCTCGCCGAAGGTCGCGAGCGAGAACACCCCCGACGGGTCCTCGTCCGCTTCGTCGGCCTCGTCGCTCGCGCCGTCGTCCTCGCCGGGCGCCTGGTTCATCGCCTGGCGGTGCAGGGTGATGGCGCGGTTCAGCCCCTGATCGCTCGCGAGATCATCGTCCGAGAGCGAGAGGTAGTGGCGCAGCGTGAGCCCCTCGACCAGCTCCATCGCGAGGTACGGGTACCCCTGGTAGACGCCGGTGTCGTAGACGCGCACCACGTTGGGGTGCGAGAGGTGCTGCAGGGTCTCGAACTCGCGCGCCAGGCGCCGGGCCGCGCGCGGGTCGAGCGCCCCACCGGTGGACAACAGCTTGAGCGCGGCATCTTCACCCGTGCGCCGGTCGATGGCGCGATACACGGTGCCCGCCCCGCCGCTGCCGAGCGTTTCCAGCACACGGTAAGGACCGATCACTTTCGGGGGCATCGCCGGGCGCGCAGCCTAGGAAAGATGACCCACGTCGTCTAACTCGTGCGCATCGTCCACCCGAACGGTGTTTTCGACCGTTGGGCCACGCCAACGGAATGGAGGCGTGGGAGCGGCGCATTCTGCAGATGACAGGAGGCTTGGAGGGCGCCGTGGCATCTGCCATACCGGCGCGCCTCGCTGGAACGCATGGACGCCATCGCAGAGCTCGAGAGCCGGGTGAAGCAGCGCGCGGTGCCGCGCCACGTCGGCATCATCATGGACGGCAACGGCCGGTGGGCCGAGCTGCGCGGGTTGCCGCGGCTCGAGGGGCACCGGGAAGGGTCGCAGAGCGTACGCGAGGTGACGCGCTCGGCCCGCCGCATCGGGGTCTCGGCGCTGACGCTGTACGCCTTCTCGTCGCAGAACTGGTCGCGGCCGCCCGACGAGGTCGCCGGCCTCATGGAGCTCCTTCGCGACTACCTGCTCAAGGAGCGCGACGAGATCATGGACAACGGCATCAAGCTCAACGCCATCGGCGAGCTGGGCAAGTTGCCGCGCTACGTGAAGGCGCCGCTCGACGCCTTGCGGGCCGAGTCGGCCAACAACACGGGCATGGTGCTCACGCTGGCCCTCTCGTACGGAGGCCGGGAAGAGCTGGTCGCGGCCGTGCAGGCCGTCGCCGAGAAGGTGGCGGCGGGCACGCTCGCGCCTGCCGACATCACCGAAGAGACGCTGTCGGCCGCGACGTGGACGCACGACCTGCCCCCGGTCGATCTCGTCATCCGCACCAGCGGGGAGCAGCGGCTGTCGAACTTCCTGCTCTGGCAGACCGCCTACGCCGAGTTCGTGTTCAGCCCCATCGCCTGGCCGGACTTCCGGGCGCGGGAATTCGCCGAGGCGCTGCTGCATTTCCAGACGCGTGAACGGCGCTTCGGGCTCACCGGAGCGCAGCTGCGTCGGGCCGGGACGTGACGTGACCGAAAAGAACCGCAACCTGCTCCTGCGGGTGTTGAGCGCCGTCGTGTTGTTGCCGGTGGTGCTGTACCTGCTGTCGCAGGGTGGGTTCTTGACCGCAGGGCTCCTCGGCGCAGCGGCGGCGGCGTGCACGTACGAGTACCTCGCCATCACCTTGAAGAAGCTCGAGCCCATCGCGTGGGGCATCGTGCTGCTGTCGGCGCTCATGCCCTTCGTGGTGGCGTGGCGGCCCCTCGACGCGACGGCCCTCATCGCCGGCGCGATCGGCCTGGTGCTGTTCTCGGCGTGGACGTGGCACCTGCTCAACGGGCCGCTCGAAGATGGCGTGGTGCGCACCGCCCACCTGTTGACGGCCTTCATCTACGGGCACGGCGGGCTGACGGCGCTGATGGCGATTCGCCAGCTCGAGCAGGGCGGCTGGTGGGTGGTGGCGGCGCTCGTCATCACCTGGGGCAACGACACCGCGGCGTACTTTTTCGGGCGCTTCCTCGGGAAGAACAAGCTGTACCCCGAGGTCAGCCCCTCGAAGTCGTGGGAAGGGTTCTTCGGCGGCTTCGTCGGGGCCATCGGCTTCATGTTCGTGCAGCGGCAGTTCTTCGCGCCGTTCCTCACGATCACCGACTGCGTCTTCCTC
>JALOQF010000615.1 GCA_025459425.1 Myxococcaceae bacterium
GGTGGGCGCCTCGAACAGGGCGCGCAGCGGCAGCTCGACGCCGAGCACCGAGCGCACCCGCGCGACCACCTGGGTGGCCAGCAGCGAGTGGCCCCCGAGATCGAAGAAGCTCTCGTCGGGGCCCACCCGCTCGAGCCCGAGCACCTCGCTCCAGACCCCGGCGATCAATTCTTCGACCGGCGTGCTAGGCCCCGCCTCACCCCGCGCGGCCTCGCGCCGCGCTTCGGGGGCAGGCAGCGCCCTGCGGTCGACCTTCCCCCCGGGCGTGATGGGCAGCGCGTCGAGCACCGTGAACGATGCCGGCAGCATGTACCTGGGCAGCCTACCCGCCAGGTGATCGCGCAGGGCGTTCGTCGCCAGTGTGCCCTCGCGCGATACTACATAGGCCGCGAGCCGCTTCGCCCCTGCCGCGTCTTCGTGCACCACGACCACGCTCGCGCGCACGGCGGGGTGGGAGGCGAGGGCGGCCTCGATCTCGCCGAGCTCGATGCGATACCCCCGGATCTTCACCTGGTGGTCGACGCGGCCGAGAAATTCGAGGTTGCCGTCGGGCAGCCAGCGCGCACGATCGCCGGTCTTGTAGAGCTTCGCCGAGGAGATCTCGGGAAAGGGGTTGTCGACGAAGGCCGCGTTCGTCTTCGCGTCGTCGCCGAGGTAACCGAGCCCGAGGCAGGTGCCCCCGAGGTACAGCTCGCCGTGCACGCCGACCGGCACGAGGCGCCGCCTTTCGTCGAGGACGATCGCTTGGGCGTTGGCGATCGGCCTGCCGATGGGAATGCGCCCCGGCTCGTGGCCGGTGATCGTGTAGCAAATGCACCCGATCGATGCCTCGGTGGGCCCGTAAAGGTTGACGAGGCGCACGGCGGGGAAGCGCTCGAGGAAGGCGTGCGCCGAGCCGGGCGCGATCTCTTCGCCGCCGACGACGAGGGTTCGCAGCGACCGAAGCTGGTCGCGGGCGCCCTCGTCGCGCACGATCTGCGGCAGAATGGAGGCGAAGACCGAGGGCACGAGGTCGGTCATCGTCACGCCGTGCTCTGCGATCCAGGCCGTCAGGTAGGTCGCGTCGGCCTCGCGGCCGGGCGCGCACATCACCGTCATGCCGCCGTTGATGAGCGGCCAGAAGAGCTGCCAGACCGCGCTATCGTAGACGTGGTGCGTCGTCTGCAAGACCGCGCGGGCCGCCTCGCTCCCGAAGGCCGCGTTCATCCAGAGAAAGCGGTTGGTTATCCCCCGGTGGGGGACGACGACCCCCTTGGGGGCGCCGGTGGAGCCTGACGTGAAGATCGCGTAGATGGGCGACTCGGGGTCGACGCGCCGGGCCGGGGCCGGCGCGCCATGCGCGGGCGCCCGCGCGTCGACGACGATCACGCTCCGGCCCGGGGTGGCGAAGGGCGTCGCGGTCGGATCGGTGAGGAGGACGCCGGGGCCCAGTTGCTCGAGGACCTGCGTGGTTCGTCCCTCTGGCCAGTGGACGTCGAGGGGAACGAAGGCGGCCCCGGCCTTGAGGACGCCCAGCATCGCGATCGGCAGCTCGATGCAGCGGTCCATCCGGACGGGGACGAAGGCGCCCTCGCGCACACCGTGGGCGAGCAGATCGGCGGCGAGCTGGCCGGCGCGCGCGTCCAGTTCGGCGTACGTGAGGCGCGCCTCTTCGAAGGCAACTGCGATCGCCGAAGGCGTGAGCGCTGCCTGCGCCGCGACGAGCTCGTGGATGCCCCGGTGACGATCGGGCAGATCGATCGAAGTGTCGTTCCAACCGACCAGCAGCTGCCGCCGCTCTGCCTCGGGTAGAAGGGGCAGCTCGCTCACCCGCCGCTCGGGCGCCTCGGCGGCGCCGCGGAGCAGCACGGAGAAGCGATCGGCCAGGCGGGCGATGGTGTCGGGGTCAAAGAGATCGGCGTTGTATTCGAACGTGCCTGCGAAGCCGTCGCCCTGTTCGGTCAATGTGAGCGTGAGGTCGAACTTGGCCGCTGGAGCGAGGGCGGGCAGGGGCTCGAGGGAAAGGCCGGGCGTCTCGATCGCCTGATGCGGCACGTTCTGCAGCACAAACATTGCCTGAAAGAGTGGGCTCCGGGTGAGGTCGCGGTCGACGCCCAGCTCCGCCACCAAGCGCTCGAAGGGCAGGTCCTGGTGCTCGTACGCGCCGAGGGCGGCGGCCCGCGAGCGCGCGACCAGCTCGGCAAAGGTGGGGTCGTCGTCTAGGTCGAGGCGGAGCACGAGCGTGTTGACGAAGAAGCCGATGAGTGGCTCGACCTCAGCGCGCGTGCGCCCCGCTACAGGCGAGCCAATGCTGACGTCGCGCTGCCCGCTGTGGCGCGAGAGCAATACCGCGAAAGACGCGAGCAGCACCATGAAGGGCGTAGCGTTCGCGGCGCGGCCGAAGCGCTCCAGCGCCAAGGCCAGCCCCGGGGGCACGAAAACGCTCTGGCTGCCGGTTCGGTAGGTCGGGCTCGGCGACCGCGGCCGGTCGGTCGGTAGCTCGAGTCCAGGCGCATTCGCGAGCCGCCCCCGCCAGTACTCGAGCTGGGCCGCGAGGCGTCCGTCGGAGAGCCAGCGCCGCTGCCAGGCGGCGTAGTCGGCGTACTGCACCGGCAGCGCGGGCAGCGCGGGCGCGCGCCCCGCCGCGAGCGCCTCGTAGCAGGCGGCAAGCTCGCGCACCAAGATGCCCATGGACCAGCCGTCGGAGGCGATGTGGTGCATGTTGCCGAGCAGCACGTGCTCGCGCTCGCCCAGGCGCAGCAGGCGGGCGCGCAGCAGGGGGCCGGCGCCTAGGTCGAAGGGCCGGCGGGCGTCGTCGGCGGCGCGGCGGGCGAGCTCGGCCCGGCGCGCGTCGGGCTCGAGGCCG
>JALOQF010000256.1 GCA_025459425.1 Myxococcaceae bacterium
CGCCTGCGACAGCACGATGAGTGACAACGCTGCGACCATCATGAACGACGTCTCCTCGAAAACGCGAGCAGGGCCACGAGCGGCACCAGAAGGCCCGGAGCGGTCTGGCACCCACCGTCTTGGCCGCCGGCATCACGGTAAGCGGCCCAGAAACCGAGGACCTTGAGCGGGGTGCCCGCCACGAGCTCGCTGTCGACGCTGACGTTCCCGGCGCCGTCGACGGCCTGAGCCTTGACTTCATACGTGGTGCCGTTCGCGAGCCCCTCGATGAGCAGCTCCTTCGCGCCGCCCAGCGTCACCCGGGGGCGCCCGGTGAACTCGGTGTCACCCTGGGCCCGAACGAAAGGAATGACCTCGACGGTGTCGGAGCTGGTCGAGATGGGAACGCGCAGGCCTTTGTCGACGCCACGCACGTCGCTGAGGATCGGCGCGGGCGGCGCTTCGACGTCGTAGATGATGCGCAGGGGGCTGGCCGACTGCGTCTGGGGGTTCTGAAGACCGAAGCACTGGAACGAGGCTGGAACGGACGCACAGATGCGGTGCTCGACGTTCTTGGTGAAGCTCCCTCCGCAGGGCGTGGTGCCCGTCGCGAAGGCCGGCAGCTCGTCGATGTTGATGGTGAGCTGGCCCTGGCGCAGCGAGCTGACGAGGAGCGCGTTCACCGAATCGAACTCCTTGTCGCCCGACTGGGGCTCGGTGCCGCAGGTGGTGCCCGACGTCGCCCACAGGCGCAGGTTGTTGCAGGGCTGCGTGCCCAACTGGTTCCACAGCCAGAAGACGATCTGGCTCGTGCCACACCGAGAGGGCCCGATGGTGAGAATGTCGGTGGTGGCGGTGGGCGTCTCACGCACGCCGAAGGCCACGATCGACTGGGTGGGGTTGATCGTCTGCGCGAAGGCCGCGGGCGACAGGACGAGCAACATGACGAGCAGAAAGCGCATGCAGACCTCGCCTCGTAGCAACCTCGCGGCCACCCCACCAGCACCCTCATCCACCTGAAAGCACGGAGGTTTCACCGACCGAGGCCGCACGAGCCGTGACATTTTGTCAGTCCCGGTCGGCCAGCTCGAAGGCGATGTCGAGCGCGGAGTCGGCCACGCGGAAGGCGTTGTCGACGCACGCGACGAGCTGCACGCGCTCGCCCAGCGCCCGCACCCGGCCGACGTGCACGCTGCCATCGTCGGTGGTGAGCATCGGCATGGGGAAGACATTCTCTTCGGGGGTGTCGAGCAGCTTGAGGCCGGTGTCGGCCTTGAGGCAGGCCCGCACGCCGTCGGCGTCGACGCGCCGGCCGAGGTGCGCCGAGAGCAGGAGCGTCACCCCGTGGTACGTCGGCACCAGCACGCTGGTGGCGGTCAGCGCCGGGAGCTTCTCGCCGCCCCACACCCGCGCCGCTTCGACGAGCATCGCGCGCTCGTGGGCCGACAGCCCGTTCTCGAGCGTCCCCACGGCGGGAATGACGTTGAAGGCGAGCCGGTGGGGGAAGACCTCGAGGTCGGGCTCCTTGCCATTCATGAGCTCGGCGGTCTGCTTGGACAGCTGCGCGACGCCCGCGTTGCCGTGCACGGCCGCGCCGCACAGCACGGTGGCGTCGGCGAAGGCGAGGCCGAACTGGGCGCGCAGCGGCTCGAGCGCGCGGGTGAAGGCCTGCGTGGCCGCCTGCGCGAGCGTGACGATGCGCCCCGAGAACGGGCGGTCGAGCACGCCGTCATTCACGCCGGGCACCACCAGCGGCACCTTCTCGTCGAGGCGGAACGCGCCGGAGCAGTCCACCACCCACACGCCGGCGAGCTGCGCCTGCTCCGCCAGCGGCCGCGCCACCTCGGGCGGCACCGCGAGGATGGCCACCTGGGCATTCTTGAAGGAATCGGCGCCGACCTTCTCGACGACGAGCGAGTCTTCGCCGTAATCCAGCTCTTCTCCGGCGCCGCGCTCGCTCGAGTACGCGCGCACGGCCTCGGCCGGGTGGTCGCGCAGGAAGAGGGCCTGGACGACCTGCCGGCCGACGACGCCGGTCGCGCCGATGACGCTGATGGTGGGCTCGCTCATGGTTCCTTCACGCTGGTGGGGAGCAGCCGGGCCTTCGACTCGACGCCCGGCAGGGGCGGAAACTTCGGGTTCTCTTCGGCGCCGCTGCCACGCAGGTAGTGGGGCTCGAGCGCGAACACGGCCTGGGCGTCGTACGTGGTGGGCCAGCTCGCCAGGCGCGCGAGGGCGACCGCCGAGGGCACGAGGGGCCCTTCGGCCAGCTGGGCGGGCGCCACGCCGCGCTCCAGGAGCGCCTGGCGGTAGTCCACCAGCGCGGGGCCCACCATGCGGGCGTCGGGCGTCCGGGCGAGCGCCGCGGCGAAGGCGTCGAGCGGCAGCGAGGTCTCGGGCTCCAGGGCGAAGGCGGTCTCGCCCACGCGGCGGTACCTGCCCAGGTACAGCTCGTTCTTCTTCACCACCGAAGCGCACCACAGCTCGATGTCGGTCGGCCCGTCGAGCGCGAGCGCCTTCAGCGACGACACGCCCACCAGCGGCACCTTCAGCGCGTACGAGAGGCCCTTGAGGCACGCGATGCCGATGCGCAGCCCGGTGAACGAGCCGGGCCCCAGGCCGGTCACCAGCCCCGTCACGTCGCGCAGGCCGAGCCCGTTGCGCGCCAGCACCTCGCCGATGAGCTGCGGCAACACCTCACTCTGCTTCGTGGGCGGCGGCACCAGCACGTGCTCGACGACGTCTCCGCCAGGCCGCACCAGGGCGAGCGAGAGCGTCAGACACGAGGTGTCGAGAGCCAGCCACATCGTGCGAGCGGCCTTAGCGGAAGAGCTTGGTGATGTCGTTCTTGAACACCAGCACGAGCAGCATGGCGATGACGACGAGGCCCAGCATGTTGGCGTACTCGCGCACTCGAATCGGAATCGGGCGGCGGCGAATGCCTTCCCAGAAGGCGGCGAGCAACGCGAAGCCGTCGAAGATGGGAATCGGCAGCAGGTTCACCAGGCCCAGGTTCACCGACACGATGCCCATGTTCATGAGGTACGTGTCGAGGCCCGCCTCGGCGCTCTTGGTGGCGACCTGGAAGACCGAGATGGGGCCGCCCACCGCGTCGAGCGGCACGCCGCCGGTGAAGAGCTTGGCGATGACGAGGCCGATGAGCTTGATGGCGCGCGGCACTTCCTTCACGGCCATGATGGCGGCTTCCTTCGGGCCGACGAAGACGGTGCGGGTCTCGGCGGGCGTCCCTTCGGCGGTGACGGCGAAGAACCGCGAGGTGCCGAAGATGAGCTGGGTGCGCTTGTTCTTGTAATCGTCGTAGGTCGTCTCGGGCATGCGTGCGGTCTCGGCCGACTTCGTCTCGGTGCCGCTCCGCCAGGTGAGCTTGAACTTCCGGTCTTCCTGGGCCTTGAGCTTGAGGTCGAAGAGGTAGAACGAGCGCACTGGCTGGTCGTTCACGGAAAGGTACTTGTCGCCCACCTTGACGCCCGCCCTCGCCGCGGGGCTGCCCGGGAGCACCGCGCCCACGTACAGGTCGCTGCCTTCGGCGCCGAGCGCCTCGTAGAGTTCACCCGGCTGCTTCTGGAGCGTCACCTTCACCACGCGCGGCACCATCACGTCGGCGCCACCCACGCTGGTGGCCTCGACGCGCGCGACCTCGAGCGTGAGCTCGCCCTCGAGCTTCTGCGTGAGCCTGAGCAGCCCCCACTCGTCGGCGACCGGCTCGCCGTTGAGGGTCAGCACGCGGTCGAACGTCTTGAGCCCTGCCTGTTCGGCGACGGAGCCGGGGGGAACTCCGAGCACGGGCGCCGAGCCGCCCCCCTGAATGCCCAGCCACCCTTTGGGCGCCTTCTGAATGCCGTTCGAGTCGTCGATCGAGACGACGGGGTTCACCTGGAAGGTGAGCTCCTGCTCCCCGCGCTTCACGGTGACGGGAATGGCCGAGGTGGCGTCGGCGATGGCGTCGCTGATGTCGGTGAAGCGGGTGATCGGCTCGCCGTTGACGCGGGTGATGAGGTCGCCGGGCTTGAGGCCTGCGAGGGCCGCCGGCATGTCGGCGGCGACCCAGCCGACGCGCGGCGTGACGATGGTGTGCTCGCCCAGGAAGGCGACGAAGTACGCGAAGATGGGGAAGATGAGGTTGAAGGCCGGGCCGGCCGCCATGATGATCGCGCGCTTCCACCACGGCGCGGCGTAGAGGCCGCGGTGCCGCTCCGGGTCGTCGAGGTCGTGCTCCTCGCCGGGGTAATCGCCGTGCATCTTGACGTAGCCGCCCAGCGGCACCCACGCGACCTGGTACTCCGTCTCGCCGCGGCGGAAGCCGAAGATGCGGGGGCCGAAGCCGACCGAGAACTTCAGCACCTTCACCCCGGCCCACTTGGCCGCCAGGAAGTGGCCGAGCTCGTGGACGGTGACGAGCACCCCGAGGAAGACGATGAAGACGATGAACTGTTGGGGGCCGGACATGAGCAGGAGCGACGTTAACCAACGTCGGGGCGGCCCGCATCCCGCCCGGTGGGAGAGCGGCGACGACGGAGCGCCGAGGCGACGACGAGGAGCGCCAGCGCAGGAGCAGCGGTGGTGCTGGAGCAACCGAGGCCCACGTCATTGCAGGGCCGCGGCTGGAGGAACCCCGCGTCGGCGAGGGTCTGCCGGCAACGGGTTTCGTTCGGCACGGCGTTCACGAAGGTCTGCAGGGGAATTCGATCGGACGAGCAGACGACCATGCCGTCGACGAGCTGGTAGGTCTCGCCGCCGCTCAGCCGCAGCACGAACGAGTTGAAGGCGAACCCGCCGAGCAGCGGCAAGACCGTTCCGACCTGGGGAACCGACCCCGCTCCGAAGCTCGTGACCTCGGTGACGACGAGCTCGAACCGTTCGTCGGCGCCTCCGTCGGTCGTGGCCTGCCGCACGCGGCCCTGCGCCGCCCACTGGGCCGACTGCGGGCACACACACTGCGGCAGACATCGCGCCTCAGCGGGAGCGGCCAGCATCGCCACGCACGACACCACCGCGCCGAGGAGCGCGCGCCTCATGGCCGCAACGCTCCCGTGCCCCTGGCGCGAGCACGCGTCCACCAGGCCAGGAGCCCAACCAGCCAGCCCCCGAGGGTCGAGCTCGTCGAGCAGCCGCGGACGTTGTCGCGGCATGTCTCAGTGGGCGTTCCGAAGAGCGCGTCACAGGAGCCCGCGATGAGCGCCGCCGCGTAGGGCTCGGGCCGTGCGCGGGCCCCGCCACACGTGACGCTGCCATCCTCCGACACGGGAAGGCCAGAGAAGGAAGAGTCGACGATCCACCGGCCTTCGCGGTCGACCGCCACCTCGATGACCTCGCCGACCGAGAGTCCGCGCGCCTCACCCGCCAGCACACGCTCGACTCGAAACGTCCCGAGGCGTTGGCCGACTGGCCGCTGAAACGTGCCCTCAGCGACCCAACTGCCCCCGAAGCACTGACACGGCGACACACACCGCGCGAGGGCGCTCACCGGGAAGAGCACCGCCACCAGCAGCGCGAGACTTCGCATCTCATTCCTCCTTCGAGGCGAAGCCGGCCCTTCGACGAAACTACCGGTTCATACCACCGAGGAACTCGGGGTTCCCCTTGGTCGGCCGCATGTGCTTGAGCACGAACTCCATCGCGTCGATGGGCGTGAACGGGTGGAGCACCTGCCGCAACGCCGTGATGCGCACGAGGTCCGACGGGGTGAGCAGGAGCTCTTCCTTGCGCGTGCCCGACTTGTTGATGTCGAGACACGGGAAGATGCGCTTCTCGAAGAGCTTCCGGTCGAGCACGATCTCGGAGTTTCCAGTGCCCTTGAACTCTTCGAAGATCACCTCGTCCATGCGGCTGCCGGTGTCGATGAGCGCGGTGCCGATGATGGTGAGCGAGCCGCCCTCTTCGATGTTGCGGGCGGCGCCGAAGAAGCGCTTGGGCCGGTGGAGCGCGTTGGCATCGACACCACCCGAGAGGATCTTCCCCGAGGCGGGCACCACCGTGTTGTAGGCGCGCGCCAGGCGGGTGATCGAGTCGAGGAGGATGCAGACGTGCTGCTTCTGCTCCGCGAGCCGCTTGGCCTTGTCGATGACCATCTCGGCCACCTGCACGTGCCGGGTGGCCGGCTCGTCGAAGGTCGACGACACCACCTCGCCGCGCACCGAGCGCTGCATGTCGGTCACCTCTTCCGGGCGCTCGTCGACGAGCAGCACGATGAGGTGGATCTCGGGGTGGTTCTTCGAGATGGCGTGCGCGATGTTCTGCAGCATCACCGTCTTGCCGGCCTTGGGCGGCGCGACGATGAGGCACCGCTGCCCGAGCCCGATGGGGCAGAACAGATCGATGATGCGCGTCGTGTAGTCGTTCGCGTCGTGCTCGAGCTTGAGCTTCTTCGTCGGGTAGAGCGCGGTGAGGTTGTCGAAGAGAATGCGCTCCTTCACGTCGGCCGAGAAGGGGTCGGCGAAGTTGATCTTCTCGACGCGCTGGAGCGCGAAGTAGCGCTCGCCCTCACGCGGCTGGCGAATGGGGCCCGTCACCGTGTCGCCGGGGCGCAGGTTGAAGCGCCGCACCTGTGATGGCGAGACGTAGATGTCGTCGGGGCTGGGCTGGTAGTCCGAGTCGGCGGAGCGCAAGAAGCCGTAGCCGTCGCTCATCAGCTCCATCACGCCTTCGGCCTGCACCTCGTACTTCTTCTCGGTGACGTTCGAGAGCACCGAGACGAGCAGCTCCTGCTTCTTGAGCCCCTGCGTGCCCTCGATGCCCAGGTTGTGGGCCATCTTCGAGAGCTCGGTGATCTTCATGCGCTTCAGGTCGTTGAGCTTGAGCTCCTGAAGCTGCGGGTGCGGCGCGCTCTCGTCCGACGACGGGCTGGCCTCGGCCTCGGGGGCCTCTTCCTTCACCACGGCCTCGCCCGAGATCTGCGCCTCGCGGATGTCGTCGTCGCGCACGGCGCGGTTCATGGGCGTCAGCACCGGCTTGACGCGGGCCTCGCCGTCTTCACCTTCGCCCTCGTCGTCGCGGCCCTGGTCGGCCTCGTCGTCGCGCTCGTCGTCCTCCGGGTCGGGAATGGTCTCTTCGACCTCTTCGGCGGCCGCGACGCGGGCCTTCTTCTTCTTCGGCTCGTCGTCCTTCTTCTTCGCGCGCTTCTTGTCGGACTTCGCAGGTGCCCTGGCCATGTGATGGAGACTCAATCGGCCGGGGAGGAGTGCTGCTGCTGCTCACCCGGCGCTTGCTTGTGACGGAGGTGTGAATCGCGGAGCGCAGCGTGACGGCCTTCCGAGTGCGCCCCGACAGCGAAAAGCAAGGTACGGGGGGGCTCCGCCCCTGTCAAGGCGAACTCGTGGACAGCCGCGGGACGATTGGCCACAACGCCTCGCCCGAACTCGAGGACGCGACATGACCCCAGCCGAGAGAGCCGCCGAGCTGCGCCGCGAGCTCGCGTACCACAACCACCGCTACTACACGCTCGACGCGCCCGAGGTGTCCGACGCCGCGTACGACGCCCTCATGCGCGAGCTGGTGCAGCTCGAGGCTGCGTTTCCCCAGCTCGTCACGCCCGACTCGCCCACCCAGCGCGTCGGCGGCGCGGTGCTCGAGAAGTTCGAGAAGGTGACGCACCGGCAGCAGATGTTGTCGCTGGGCAACGTCTTCGACGACGCCGAGTTCACCGAGTTCGACGAGCGCCTGCGCAAGGCGACGGGCCTCGAGGCCGTGCAGTACGTCTGCGAGCCGAAGATGGACGGCCTGGCCATCGAGCTCGTCTACGAAAATGGCCGCTTCGTGCAGGGCTCGACGCGCGGCGACGGCGTCATCGGCGAAGACGTCACCGAGAACCTCAAGACGCTGAAGAACCTGCCGCTGACGCTGTCGGGTGAGGGCGTGCCGAAGCTGCTCGAAGTTCGCGGAGAGGTCTTCATTCGCAAGGCCGACTTCAAGCGAATGAACGACGCGCTCCTGGCCCGGGGCGAAGAGCCCTTCGTGAACCCGCGCAACAGCGCCGCCGGCTCGCTGCGGCAGCTCGACTCGCGCGTCACCGCCTCGCGGCCGCTGTCGATCTACCTGTACGAGGTGGGCGTGGTGGAAGGCGCCTCGTTCGACACGCACACGCAGAAGCTGGCCGCGCTCGAGGCTTTCGGCCTGCCCGTCAACCCGCGCCGCAGCCTGGTGACGGGCTTCGACGGGGTGAAGGGGGCGTGGAGCGCGCTCCTCGCCGAGCGGCACGCCCTGCCCTACGAGATCGACGGGCTGGTGGTGAAGGTCGACCGCACCGAGCTGCGCGCGCGGCTGGGCCAGGTGTCGAAGACGCCGCGCTGGGCCGTGGCGTGGAAGTTCCCACCGGAGGAGCTCGAGACGAAGGTGCGGAAGATCC
Source organism: Myxococcaceae bacterium (assembly GCA_025459425.1). GTDB lineage: Bacteria > Myxococcota > Myxococcia > Myxococcales > Myxococcaceae > Xiheimicrobium. Next base: position 8,342 of record JALOQF010000256.1, read on the forward strand.
TCGTGCAGGTGGGCCGCACCGGCGCCATCACGCCGCTCGCCGAGCTCGAGCCCGTCTTCGTGGGCGGCGTCACGGTGTCGAGGGCGACGTTGCACAATGAAGACGAGCTGCGCCGAAAGGACGTGCGCGAGGGCGACTGGGTCTTCGTGCGCCGCGCCGGTGACGTCATTCCCGAGATCGTGAAGGTCATCACTACGAAGCGCACCGGCGCCGAGGTGCCCTTCGTCTTCCCCACCACCTGCCCCGTGTGTCAGGCCCCGGTGAAGAAGGCCGACGACGGCGCCATCGCGCGCTGCACCAACCGGGCGTGCCCCGCGCAGCTCGCCGGCCGCCTGCGCCACTTCGCCACGCGCACCGCGATGGACATCGACGGGCTGGGCGAGAAGCTCTGCGAGGCGATGGTGGAGCGCGCGCTCGTCACCTCGGTCGCCGACCTCTACCGGCTCGACCTGAAGACGCTCACGGGCCTCGAGCGCATGGGCGAGAAGAGCGCGCAGAACCTGCTCGACGCCATCGCGCGCTCGAAGCAGACGACGCTCCGCCGCTTCGTCTACGCGCTCGGCATTCCCGACGTGGGCGAGGCGACCGCGAAGGCGCTGGCCGAGCACTTCCGCGAGGTGCCGGCGCTCATGGCCGCGTCGTTCGACGATCTGCAGCGCGTGAAGGACATCGGGCCCGAGATGGCGGCGTCGATTCGGGGCTTCTTTGATGAGCCCGACAACCGCGCGATGGTGGAGCAGCTCCTCTCGGCCGGCGTCACCCCGGCGCCACCCGAGATCGTCGCCACGGGCACCTTCACCGGCAAGACGGTGGTGCTGACGGGCACGCTCACCGGCATGACGCGCGACGAGGCGAAGGAGGCCATCGAGAAGCGCGGCGGCAAGGTGTCGGGGAGCGTGTCGAAGAAGACCGACTTCCTCGTCGCCGGTGAAGAGGCGGGCTCGAAGCTGACGAAGGCGCAGGAGCTCGGCGTGAAGGTGCTGACCGAGGCCGAGTTCGCGGCGCTGCTCGGGTAGGCTCTCTGCGCTCATGCCACGCGCGCTCATCGTCACCGACCTCGAAGGTGTGCACGGCGCGGACTCGGTCGAGGCGCTCATCGGTGGCACCACCGCCTGGAGCGAAGCGAGGCTGCGCGCCACCCACGAGGTGAACCTCGTCATCGCGGGCCTCTCGCGGCAGGGCTTCACCGAGTTCGTCGTCTCGGACAGCCACCGCAACGGCACGGACGAGCCGAACCTCGTGCTCGACGCGCTCGATCCGCGCGCGCGGCATGATCTGCGCGATGACGCCTTCGCGGCGGGCCTGTTCTGGAAGACCGACGCGGTGGCGGCGCTCGGCATGCACGCCGGCGGCGGCGTGCCCGGCTACGTGAGCCACGCCCTCGACGTCACGCTGGCGTGGGAGCTGGAAGGCCGCTTCCTGTCCGAGACCGACTTCCTGCTCGATCTCTGCGCCCAGGCCTCGGTACCGTTCCTCTTCGTCTCGGGAGACGACGCGCTGGTGCGCTCGCTCCCGCCAGGCACGCAGGCGTTGACCACGAAGACCGTGCGCTCGTCGACGCAGGCGCGGTCGCTCCCGCTCGAGGCGGTCGATCAAGCGCTGGTCGAGCTGAGCCTTCTGGCTCCGCGCCCCGCGACCGCGTTGCCGCCGGGCCCGCTGCGGCTGCACGTCAAGTCGAGCGCGTTCGAGCTGATCGACGTGCCGTACCTCACCCGCGAGTCGGACTTCGTGGTGCGCGTCGACGGCGCGTCGCCCCGGGAGCGGTACGCCAATGCGCTCGTCGCCATCGAGTGTGCGTCGACCGCGACCGACACGTTTCTGTCCCTGAGCCCCGGCGAGGACGGCTTCGTCGGGGAGGTCGAGCGACTGCTCGCCGCTCCGTGGCCGTCACTGGCCGACAGGTGAGCACGCGCGTTCACACCATGCGCTCGCGCTTCGTTTGAATGGCCCGTGGTTCTCGGGGACACTGCCCCGCATGCGACGAGTCCTGCTCGGGGGCGGGCTGCTGCTGGTGGTAGCGGCTTGCGATGGAACGACGGTCATCGATGGTCAGGGAGGCGGTTCGGCGGGTGGCGTCACCGGCTCGGCTGGTGGCTCCGCGGGAGGCGCTGCGGGCGGTGATGCGGGTGGTTCGGCTGGCGGTGACGCGGGCGGAAGCGCCGGTGGCTCAGCGGGCGGTTCAGCCGGTGGCGCAGCGGGCGGTTCTGCTGGTGGCGCTGCGGGCGGTTCAGCTGGTGGCGCTGCGGGCGGTTCTGCTGGTGGCGCTGCGGGCGGTTCTGCCGGTGGCACTGCGGGCGGTTCGGCTGGTGGCGTTGCGGGCGGTTCGGCTGGTGGCGCTGCGGGCTGCGGGCGGTTCTGCTGGTGGCGCTGCGGGCGGCTCAGCCGGTGGCGCTGCGGGCGGCTCAGCCGGTGGCGCTGCGGGCGGTTCGGCTGGTGGCGCTGCGGGCGGTTCTGCCGGTGGCGCTGCGGGCGGCTCGGCCGGTGGCGCTGCGGGCGGCTTAGCCGGTGGGTGGACGTCCGACGCCGGTTTCGTGGTCGTCAACGACGGCGGCTTCGGTCTGCTGACACGTCCACCGAACCCGACCTGCGTTGCCCCAGCGCGTCCTGCCTCGAGCTCGGGCGTTCAGATCGTTCGCGCGTGGCCGAACCTCACCATCTCGCAGCCGATGTTGCTCCTGCAGGCGCCCGGCGAGACGAGCCGCGTCTTCGTCATGCAGCGTCCCGGACAGGTGCGATCGTTCATCGACAGCCCGACGGTGAACTCGAGCACCCTCGTCATCGACATTTCGGGCCGCGTCAACCCCGGCGGAGAAGGCGGGCTCCTGGGCATGGCCTTCCACCCTCAGTGGGCGACGCGCAAGGAGCTCTTCCTCTCGTATACGCGGTTCCGCACCACCAACCCCAACTCGGGGATGGTGAGCGTCATCGCGCGGTTCCGCAGCACCGACAACGGCGCCACCTTCGACCCGATGTCCGAAGAGCGCCTGCTCGAGCTCGACCAGCCCTTCGACAACCACAACGGCGGCATGATCGCCTTCGGACCCGACGGCTTCCTCTACATCGGCTTCGGCGATGGTGGCTCTGGTGACGACCCGAACAACGCCGGTCAACTCCTCGACACCAACCACGGCAAGATGCTGCGCATCGACGTCGACGTGCCGTTCGATGGCGGGGCGCGCTACGCGATTCCTTCCACCAACCCGTACGCGCAGACCGGCTTCGCCTGCAACCTGCGCTCGGCCAACCGCGTCGGTGACGCAGGCGTCGGAAACGTCACCCGGTGCTCGGAGATCTACGCGTCGGGCCTGCGCAACCCCTGGCGCTGGAGCTTCGACCGCGCCACCGGAGATCTCTGGGCCGGCGATGTCGGCCAGAACACGTGGGAGGAAGTCGACCTCATCACGAACGGTGGAAACTACGGGTGGAAGCCGTGCGAGGGCTTCCACCGGCGGGGCTCCACCAATCAGCTCTGCAACACCCCCGGGTTCATCAACCCCGTGGTGGCCTACGATCGAAACGTGGGTACTTCGATCACCGGCGGCTTCGTCTACCGGGGCTCGGCGGTTCCATCGCTGGTCGGCCGCTACGTCTTCGGGGACTACGGGACGAGCGGCGTCTTCGCGATTCGGGAGGACCCGGTGACGGGCGCGCGCAGCATCGAGACGCTGGGCACCTCAGGCGGGCTCGTGTCATTCGGGCAGACCAACAACGGAGAGGTCTACGCCGTCAACATCGGCAGCGGCACCTTCTGGCGCTTCGCTCCAGCGGCCAACCAGGACGGTGGCGTTCCGTTCCCGCAGACGCTCTCGGCGACGGGCTGCTTCTCGATGACGACGCCCACCCAGCCGCTGCCGGCGCTCATTCCGTACACGGTCAACTCACCGCTCTGGAGCGACAGCGCCCAGAAGGACCGGTACTTCGCCATCCCCGATGGAACGACCATCACCATCGGCGCGGACGGCGACTTCGAGTTCCCGAACGGCACCGTCACCGTGAAGACGTTCACGCTCGGAGGCCAGCGCATCGAGACGCGCCTCTTCGTCAAGCACAGCGACGGCCAGTGGGCCGGCTACACCTACGAGTGGCGCGCCGACCAGTCGGACGCCGACCTGCTCCCCTCGAACAAGACGAAGCAGGTGGCCGGGCAGACGTGGCTCTACCCGAGCCGCGCGCAGTGCCTCACCTGTCACACCTCGGTGGCGGGCCGTTCGCTCGGCCTCGAGCTCGCGCAGCTCAACGGCCCGCTCGCCTACCCGCGCGGCGTCACCGCCAACCAGGTCGAGTCGCTCGCGGCCGTCGGGTACTTCAGCGCCGCGCTCCCCGCGCCAGCGCCGTTCCTGCCACGGCTCGTCAACCCCCTCGGCTCGGCGGGCACGGTCGAAGAGCGCGCCCGCAGCTACCTGCACTCGAACTGCTCGAACTGTCACCGCAACGGCGCCGGCCAGGGCGCGCAGGACTTCCGGTACTCGCTCACCTTCCGCCAGACGAACCTGTGCGGCACCGCGCCCAGCAGCGGCAACACCGGCGCCAGTGGCGCGTTGCTCTTCTCACCGATGAACCCGGCGCAGTCGCTGATCTCCATTCGCACGAAGGCGCTCAACACCTTCCGCATGCCGCCGCTGGCCTCGTCGGTCGTCGACGCCCAGGGCGTGGCGGTGATCGATCAGTGGATCAACAGCGTGTCGATGTGCCCGCCCTGACGGCTCCGGCCTCTCGAGGCGCGAGGGGGAGCGGTCAAGACCGGAGCGTCTTCGTCCACGGTTGGCGCGGCCCCACTGCGCGGATCGTATTCAGCCTGGGCCAGCGTCATGTCCGCTGACACGGTTTCCCCCAGGCCTCGCAGGGATTCCGGCCGCGCTGCCGCTGGCTCGGAATCGTCGACGCAGAACCAGGCGGCGGGTGATTCCCCAGCGGCTGGGCTGCCAGTGACGCTTACTTCTTCACCTTGAACTCGACGCGGCGGTTGGCGGCCCACGCGTCTTCACCGCCACCACCCACCGCCGGCTTGTTCTCGCCGTAGCCCACGGTATCGAGCGAGCCAGCGGGCACGCCGAGGTCGATGAGGTACTTGCGCACCGAGGCCGCGCGCTTCTGCGAGAGCACCATGTTGAACTCTTCGGTGCCGCGCTCGTCGGCGTGGCCCTCGAGGGTGAAGCGCAGCGCGCCCTTCTTGATGCAGTCGGCGTACTGCGACAGCGTCGACTGCACCGAGCCGGTGAGGCTGTACTCGTTGAAGTCGAAGCGCACGGGCTCGAAGGTGCAGGCCGGGCCCTTCACCTCGACGGCGGTGCACTTGCCCGTCTTGCACTCCTGGCCCGAGGGGCAGTCCTCGTTCGCCGTGCACGAGCCCGTCGGCTTGTAGTTCGGGTCGACGACGCACTTGCCCGACGAGCACTTCTTGCCGGTGCCGCACTCACCAGCGCCGAAGCCACACTCGGGCTTGGGCTGGCACTTGTTGGCCTCACACACGAAGCCCGGCTTGCAGTTGTCGTTGGTGGCGCACTCGCGACACTGGCCCTGAACACACACCTCGCCCTTCTCGGTGCAGTTCTCGTCGCTCTTGCAGTTCGGGTACGTGGGCGGGCACCCCATCAGGGCGAGCGCGGCAACGGCGAACAGGGCGGACAGACTCTGGCGCATGGCGTCATTCTCCTTGGGGCGATGGTGGGCCCAACGGCGATGCGCTCTTACAGACCGGCATCCCAGACGGCAACGACGTTTGGGCGCCCATGACGGCAGAAAGTCAATGAGCGGGGTCGAACGGCCGCGGGGTTGCACTGGCAGCCCCCAGCCACGCCGAAAGCGCGGCAGAATGGCCACACCCGTCGTCCGGAGCCCACATGCCGACCACCGTCCTCATCGTCGATGACGAGAAGAACATCCTCCTCACGTTGAACCAGGCGCTGCAGCTCGAGGGGTACCAGACCGAGCTCGCCGCTGGCGGCCAATTGGCCATCGACGTGGTGGCGAACAAGCCCGTCGACGTGGTGCTGATGGACGTGAAGATGCCCGACCTCGACGGGCTGTCGGCGCTCTCACGGATTCAGGCGCTCCGGCCGGAGCTGCCGGTCATCATGATGAGCGGCCACGGCACCATCGAGACGGCGGTGAAGGCGACGCACCTGGGCGCCCGCGACTTCCTCGAGAAGCCCATCTCGCGCGATCGGCTGCTGCTGGCGATTCGCAACGCGCTCGAGCTGTCGCGGGTCTCGAGCGAGCTGGCCGAGCTCAAGGCCGATCAGGGCCGCTTCGACATGCTGGGCCAGAGCACCGCCATGCAGCGCATCTACGGCATCATCCAGCGGGCGGCGCCGTCGGAAGGGCGGTGCCTCATCACTGGCGAGAACGGCACCGGCAAGGAGCTCATCGCCCGCGCCATTCACCAGCAGTCGAAGCGGAAGAACCGGCCCTTCGTGAAGCTCAACTGCGCCGCCGTGCCGCACGAGCTCATCGAGTCGGAGCTGTTCGGCCACGAGAAGGGCGCCTTCACCGGGGCGCTGGCCGCCCGCCGCGGGAAGTTCGAGCTGGCCCACGAGGGCACGCTCTTCCTCGACGAGGTGGGCGACATGCCGCAGGCCATGCAGGCGAAGCTCTTGCGGGTGCTCCAGGAAGGTGAGCTCGAGCGCGTCGGCGGCTCCGAGACCATCAAGGTCGACGTGCGCGTCATCGCCGCCACCAACAAGGACCTCGAGAAAGAGATCGCCCAGGGCCGGTTCCGCGAAGATCTCTACTTCCGGCTCAACGTGGTGCAGGTGCACACGCCGCCGCTGCGCGAGCGCAAAGACGACCTGTCGACCCTCATCGAGGCGTTCCTGGACGAGGCCTGCAAGAAGAATGGGCGCAAGGTGCTGCGGGTGGCGCCCGACGCGCTCGCGCGCATGGTGGAGCACGACTACCCGGGCAACGTGCGCGAGCTGCGCAACCTCGTCGAGCGGCTGGCGATTCTGTGCGAGGGCCCGCTGGTGACGCTCGCCGACGTCGAGGCGATGTGGCCGCGCCGCCGGGTGTCGGTGCCCGAGGTCGCTGCGCCTGCGGTGACGACCGCACCCAGCACGCCGGTGGTGACGAGCGCGCCGATGAACCTGCCGGTCGCAGTGTCGACGCCTCCGCCTGCGGCGCCCGCGTGGAAGTTCAAGCCCGACCGGCCGTTTCGCGACCAGGTCGAAGACGCCGAGCGTGAGATCATTCTCGGGGCGCTGTCGTTCACCCGCGACAACGCCACCGAGGCCGCGCGGTTGCTCGACCTCGAGCGGGGCCATTTCTACAAGAAGATGAAGTCGCTCGGCCTGCGCCGGGCGGGCGGCGAGACGTCGGCGGCCGAGGCAGCGGGGCCGGTCGAACCAGGTCGCGCGTAGTCGGTCGTCAACCCTGGCCATCCCTTCGCGGCGCGTTGGCGTCCCGACGGAACGAGAC
>JALOQF010000026.1 GCA_025459425.1 Myxococcaceae bacterium
GTGAAGGGCGTGCCCTTCACCGTCGCCGGCGTGCTCGAGAAGAAGGGGCAGAGCCCGATGGGGCAGGACTACGACGACACGGTGCTGGTGCCGAGCTCGACCTTCAAGATGCGGCTCAGCCCCGGGCTGGGCAACTTCCTCTCGGGCGTCATCTTCGTGCAGGTGCGCGCCGCCGAGAGCACCCAGAAGGCCCAGCGCGAGGTGACGGCGCTCCTGCGAGACCGGCACCGCCTCGGCCAGGGCATGGAAGACGACTTCAGCATTCGCAACCTCGCCGAGGTGGCGAGCGCGCAGCAGCAGGGCGCGGACACGTTGTCGGCGCTGCTGGCCTCCATCGCGGCGGTGTCGCTGCTGGTGGGCGGCATCGGCATCATGAACATCATGCTGGTGAGCGTGACGGAGCGGACGCGGGAGATCGGCATTCGCATGGCCGTCGGCGCGACGCCGGGGCAGATTCTGGCGCAGTTCCTCGTCGAGGCGCTGGCGCTGGCCATCGTGGGCGGCCTCGTCGGCGTGGGCCTGGGCCTCTTCGCGGCGCAGCAGCTGTCGGTGCAGTTCGGCTGGCCCTTGATGGTGCGGCCCGACATCGTGGCGCTCGCGACGGGCTTCTCGGGCCTCGTCGGCGTGGGCTTCGGCCTCTACCCGGCGCTCAAGGCCTCGCGCATGGACCCCATCACCGCCCTGAGGTTCGAGTGAGGCTCGTCGCCGCGGCGCTGCTGGTGTCGTCCGTCGCCTGGGCCGAGGGGCTCACGCTCGAGGCCGCGGTGGCGAAGGCGCTCGAGCAGGTGCCGGCGATGAAGGCCGCGCGCGCGCAGGAAACCGCGGCGAACGCACGGGCCCGGGAGTCCTTCGCGCCGCTGCTCCCGCAGGTGAGCCTCGGGCTCTCGTACAGCCGGGCGACGGCGAACTTCGTGGGCCGCCCGGGCCAGGTGCCCAACACCATCGCCGGCGCGCAGCCCTTGAGCCTCGACTCGTTCGACTTCTTCACCGGCAACGTCACCGCGCAGGTGCTGGTGTGGGACTTCTTGTCGACGTGGAACCGGCACCAGGCAGCGAAGGCGCAGGCGGAAGGCCAGGCGGCGCAGACGAAGGCGCTCGAGGTGACGACGGTGCTGAACGTGCGCACGGCGTACTTCGCGGCGCGCGCGCAGGACGACCTGGTGCTAGTGACGCAGGCAGCGCTCGACAACACGAAGGCGCACCTCGCGCAGATTGCAGCCTTCGTCTCGGCGGGCGCGCGGCCTGAAATCGACCTCGCGCAGGTGCGGCTCGAGGTGGCCAACGCGAAGCTGCAGCTGGTGAACGCGAAGAACGCGGCGGCGCTCGCGAGGGCGCGGCTGGCGCAGGCGATGGGCGTGCCGGGGCCCTTGACCGAGCCGCTGGTGGACGGGGCCCCGAGGCCGCTTTCGGCGGAAGACGAGACGCTCGAGGCGCTCGTGCCGAAGGCCGTGGCGGCGCGGCCCGAGTCGAAGCAGCTCGAGGCGCAGGTGCGCGCGAACGAGCGCTCCCTGGCGGCGGTGAAGGGCACGTACTGGCCGACGCTGACGGCGCAGCTGTCGGGCAACGCGCAGGCGCGCACCTTGACGAACGTGGTGCCCAACGTGAGCGGGCAGCTCGCGCTCTCGTGGCCGCTCTACCAGGGCGGCCTCACCGACGCGCAGGTGGCCGAGGCCGAGGCGACGCTGGCCGCCGCGCAGGCGCAGGTCGAGACGCTGACGAACCAGGTGCGGCTCGACGTCGAGCAGGCCCGCCTCGACGTGCAGGCGGCGAAGGAGGCCCTCGAGGTGGCTGGGGAGGCGAAGGCCGCGGCAGCCGAGCGCCTGCGCCTGGCCGAGGGGCGCTACCAGGCCGGCGCGGGCAGCATCATCGAGCTGTCAGACGCGCAGGTGGCCTTCACGCAGGCCGGCGCGCAGGTGGCGCAAGAAACGTTCGCCCTCGCCGCCGCGCGCGCGAGGCTGGCCGCGGCCATGGGCGAGTGAGGCGCGGGTGAGCTACAAGCGCTTCATGCGTTGTCTGGCCCTGCTCGTTCTCTCAGCGTCGGCGGCGCTCGCCCAGCCGGTGACGGCGCCCACCTACGACGAGGCCGAGGCCGCGAAGCTTCTGGCCGGCGAGATTCTCGTGCGCGACGCGGTGCCGACCGGCGGCAAGGGCGTGGCCTCGTACTCGTTCGGCGTCGTCGACGCGCCGAGCGACGAAATCTGGGCCATCATCAGCAACTGCAAGCTCTTCTTTCAGTTCATGCCGCGCGTGAAGAAGTCGTGGGTGAAGACCGAGCCCGGCGTCGGAGAAATCTGCCACGTCGAGCTGACGATGCCCTTCCCGCTCCCCGACCTCTGGAGCGACTCGAGCCACGAGGTGCGTGAAGAGCCGAAGGGCCACTACCTGCGCGCGTGGAAGATGGTGCGCGGCACCTACCACCGCAACGACGGCTCGTGGACCATCGTCCCCTTCGGTGACGGCACGAAGAGCCTCGTCGTGTACACGGTCGACACGGACCCGAAGATGGCGGTGCCGAACGGGCTCATTCGGCTGGGCCAGAACACGTCGCTCCCCGAGGTCATCATTCGCATCAGGCAGCGGGTGACGGCGCTGCGGGCCGCGGCTCCGGCGGCTGCAGCACCGGCCGCGGCGGCTCCAGCGAAGTAGCGCCGTCGTGCCTTCGATTCCTGGTTCGTTCCATGGCGGCCGGGCGTTCACACCGGCAGACCAGTGAGCCTCACAGAACGTCGGTCAATTGAAGGCCCGTTCTCCGTGCCATCTCCTCACCGGCCTTCCGCGCCTCGGCAGGGGTCGCGGAGGCGCACCCGGTCGCGTCAGGGCGGCGCGGCTCGTTCGTCAGGCCCCGGCTCTCGTCGCAGGAGGTGCGCCATGCATCGTGTGCTGACAGGTCTCCGCTTCGTCTCGCGCCCCGCTCGACGCTGAAGGCGTCGTCGTCTTCGGCGGGCAGGCGCGGCTTCCACTGACGGCGCCCCACGGGGCGCCTCGCGGCACCTGTCTGTCCCGACTTCATGACCTCATCGCATCGACGCCCTCGCGGGCGAAACCCTGTCACGTCCCTGCATCACCTCAGGCATCACCAGCTGCTCCTCGAGGAGCTGCGCACCCTCTTCCGCGTCGAGGTCACCGACGCGCGCCTCACCCCGCTTCGAATCGTCGCCGTCGAGCTCGCCGCCGATGGCGCCTCGGCCCGCGTCGCGTGGAGCGGCCCCGACGACGTCGCCGTGCGCCTGGCCCTCGAGCGCGCAGCCGGCTTCCTCCAGGCGAGGCTGCGCGAGTCGCTGGGGTGGAAACGAACGCCACGACTCCGCTTCGTCTGGCTCGGCCTCGACGCCTCGCCGCTCGAGGAGGAGCCGTCATGACGCCCCTCGTCCTTCCGACGCGCCACGCGCCGCTGTGGGTCTGGCGGCGAACGCTCCCCGACGACACCCGGAAGCAGCTCGTCTCGCTCGCCGAGCGCCCCTGGGTTCGTCACCACGTCGCGGTCATGCCCGACGCGCACGGCTCGGGGCACGTGGCCGTGGGCACCGTCTTCGTCACCGACGACGTCATCGTTCCCGGCGCGCTCGGCGACGACCTGGGGTGCGGCGTCACGGCGGTTCGGCTCGCCACCTCGGCGAACGAGCTCGCGCGTCGCGACCTCGAAGCGCTGCTGCGCCACTGGACCGGGTGCATCCCCATCGGGGACGGCGTGCATCGCGGGCGCGCGGGCCCCCTCACCTTCGGGCTGTCGACGAACGCGCTCGAGCGGCAGGCCCGAAGGCTGGCGCCGCGACACCTCGGCACGCTGGGTGGCGGGAACCACTTCGTCGAGCTCGACCGTGCCCACGACGACTCGGTGTGGCTGCTCGTTCATTCCGGCTCGCGGGGCCTTGGAGGCGCCATCGGCCATCACCACCAGCGCGTCGCGGGCGGGCCGCTCGAGCCTCTGGCGCTCACCTCGCCCGAAGGCAGGGCCTGCTGGAACGACCTGCACGTCGCGTTCGAGTTCGCACGGAACAACCGCGCGGCGCTCCTGGCTTCGGCACTCGACGGCGTGCGCGCGGTGCTGGGCCTGGGCGCCGACGAGTCCAGCCGGCTCGACCTCCACCACAACTTCGTCGCTCGCGAGACGCACGCGGGTGACGTGCTGCTCGTGCATCGAAAAGGAGCGATTCGTGCAACCCGCGAGACGCTGGCGCTCATCCCCGGCTCGATGGGCACGGCCTCGTACCTCGTGCGCGGCCTCGGCCACCCGGCGTCCTTCGAGTCGGCCTCGCACGGCGCGGGCCGCGTGATGACGCGACGAGAAGCGCGCACTCGGGTGCCGCGCGCGAAGCTCGTGCGCCACCTGCGGCACGTCGTCTTCGACGTCGACAGGGCCGAGTCCCTCGTCGAGGAGGCACCGAGCGTCTACCGGCCCATTCGTGAGGTGCTGGAAGACGAGGCCGACCTCGTCGAGCCGGTGCTCCGGCTCGAGCCGCTCGTCGTGCTCAAGGGCTGAGCCGAGACGTCACAGGTCGACGCGCACCACGTCGAAGAAGTTCTTCCGCTGGTCGGGCTCGGCGAACTTCTGGTTGTTGAGGTCGCAGATCCACGCGGTCGACCCATCGACGAGCAGGTGGGTCGCCGCGAGGTCCGCCGGCTGGAAGAGCGGCAGCACGATGGGCGTCGGCCGCAGCCCGAAGGCGGTGTCGAGCGCGCCGGCCGGCGTGATGCGGGCGAGGTACGTGTCACCAACCCCCGTGAGGTACAGCACGATGCTGCCGTCGGGCTGCAGCGCGGCGCCACGAACCGTCGAGATGGGCTGTGGCATCGTCACGTCGACGCGGCCGTTCGGCCCGAAGCTGGTGTCGGGCACGCCATCGGCGTTCGTCTGCAGCATTCGAACCCGGTAGACGCGCGTGGCGCCGGTCTCCTCGAAGGACGCCCCGAGGATGATGAGCCGCCCGTCGGGCCGACCCAGCATCGCCTCGGCCCGGCCACCGGGAACTCGCACGAAGCCGGCCGTGCCGAACGTCATGTCATCGGTGCCATCGGCGTTGAGGCGGCCCATCACGAGGCTGCTGTCGCCGCCCCCCACCACCACCTTGCCCGACGGCTGGAGCACCATCGAGCGCACGGCCTCGTTCTCGGTGCGGCTGCCGAACGCGTTGCCGAAGCCGACGCCGGCGACCTTGCTGAACGAGGTGTCGGGCGAGCCATCGGCGTTGAAGCGCGCGACGAAGAAGTTCGACTGCACCGTACCGCCGACGAGCAGCTTGCCGTCCGGCTGCTTGAGAATGCGCGCGTACGTCGCGTCGATGAGGTCCATGCCCGAACGGAAAGTGTCGATGCGCACGCCACCGGCGTTGCCGAAGGACGTGTCGAGCTGCCCGTTGGCCGAATAGCGCGCCACCACCACGCTGCCCGAGCCGGGAATGACGAGGCTCCGGCCGTAGCCCGCGACGATGATGCCGGTGCCATCGACGACGAGGTCGCTGATGCTGTCGCTGTCGAAGCGGCCGACGATGGTGGGCATGCCACCGTCGGTGTCGGTGAAGACGAGGCCGTCGCGACCGAACGTCGGGTCGAGCTGCCGCGAGGTGTCGAAGCGCGCGAGGAACAGGTCGGCGCCGCGGGTGCCTCCATCGTCGAGCGACGCCGCGCCGGCCGCTACCAGCTTGTCGCCCTGCTTCGCGACGGCGTAGCCGAGGCCGCTAACGCCGGGCGGGAGAATCGAGCGGTACAGCACCGTCATGCCGGCGTCTGCTCCAGCACCACCGTCGGGTGACGGCGTGGGCCCTGGGCAGGCGGTGAGCGTCAACAAGGAGAAAGCGGCGAGCAGGCTGCGCATGTGCGGTGACCCCCGTTCAGTCGGAGGCCCCCAGTTACCCAACTCGGAGCAGGGAGAGAAGCGGGGAGCCCGCACACTGACGGACGCACACGTCGAGTGGAACACCAGACCGACTCGGTTCAGTCTGTCGTTCCTTTCGTTGCCGGGCATCAAGCCCGTCACGCTCTCAGCGACGCCGGCGGCTCGACTTCTGCAACCACGGCGGCACCGGAGCCTCACCACCTCGCGCACGAAGCCGCTTCACCGTTCGAACGGGCGTGCGCTCGACCGCTGGAGCTGGCGGCACCACGAGCGGCCCGATGGTGGCGAGCACCGCTGGCAGCTCACTCATCGGCTGGTCGACGAAGACGAGCGGCTCCGGGTCCTCGGGCGCGACGACGGGCCGGGCGACGACGGGTGCTGGCTCCTCGACTGTGGGGCGAAGGGCCCAGTGGACACCGAACCCCAGGCCCAGGCCCACGAGCGCTGCCACCGGCGCCGCCCACGCACGAGCCACCGGTGACGTGCGACGCTTCGACACCGGCGCCTTCGGCTGCTGCAGCACCACGGGACGCTCGACCACCGGCGCCTCGACGACGGCGATGGCCGGCTGCGCCACCTCGACCCGGGGCACCTCGATGGAGGCCGTCCGCGTGCGACGCTCGTGCAGATGCGCGGTGAGCGCCCGCTCCTGCGCCAGCCGGCCGTCGAAGAGCTGCCCGAGGAACTCGGCGCGCGCGTCGGGCCGCCACATGAAGGACGACACGGCTTTTTTCAGCTCCTTCGCGAACGCCGCTCCCGTTGGGTAGCGCCAGGCGCGGTCCGTCGAAAGCGCCCGAAACATCACCTCGTCGAGCGACTTGCCCAGCATCACGTGCAGCGTCGACGGCGGCGCGAAGCGGCGGCTCTCGACGGCCTTCACGCGCTCGTCGAAGCCCTCGGCGCGGCGGAGCGGTTCTCCAGCGAGGCCTTCGTACAGGAGCGCCGCGAGCGAAAAGACATCGGCCTTCGGGTCGGGCGGCCGGCCGTGGAGCACCTGCTCCGGCGCCAGGTACGGGCCCGTCGCCTCGAGCACCTCGGGCCACGAGCGGCGCCGCGCCACGCAGGGAAACAAGCCCGCCTCGAGCAGCTTCACGGTGCCGTCGAAGGCCACGGCGACGGCGTGCGGGCTCACCAGGCCATGTGACGTGCGCGCGTGCACGGCCCCGAGCGCGAGCGCCGCGTCATGCACCGCCGCCAGCACGAAGCCCAGCGGCATCGCACGGCCCTGCGCCCGGCACGCCGTCAGCACCTCGGCCAGGGTGGCGCCGGCCACGCGCTCCGTCACCCAGAAGGTGCCTTCGTCGGACACCTCACAGTCGAACACCGAAGCGAGCAGCGGGTGGTACAGCTTCGAGGCCTCGTGCGCCCAGGCCTCGACGAGCGGCCCGTCGCCGTCGCCCACGTCGAGCTGCCGCAAGTCGACGACGTGCACCTGCTCGCCTTCACGCCGCAGCGCCAACAGCCTCCGCGCCGAGCCCTTCGAGAGCCGCCGCACGACTTCACACCGGCCGATGGTCCAACCAGCGCACGGGTCGCCGACGAGCTCGCCCTCGAGCAGGTTGCCCGTCGCCGGAGGTGGCTTCACCGGCGCGGGCGGGAGGCCCTTGAGCGGGAGGTCGGCGCGCTCCCACGGCTGGCCGACGCAGAACGACTGGCCGGGCAGCAGGAAGGTCTGTGTGGGAATGCGGTTCTCGGCGGACGAGTCGCTCACCTGTCGACCCTCAGCAAGCCCGGTGCCCTCGCGCAGTCCGTTGAATCGACGGCTGACATGTAAAGCGGTGGCTCACACCTCGAGGTGACAGGTGGTGTGCGCCAGGGGCGACGCTGTCCGGCTCGAGGACACCGACCGTCACGGGGCGTCAGTTCCGCCTCGTCGCCCGCGGCGCCTTCGCCCCTCGCGGTGTGGCAGGGAGTGCAAGAAGTGCCGTCGAGGGTCCTGGAACGGGCGGGCGCAGACCGCGCAGCCGTGCTCAGCTTCCCTCGTGCTCTCGATGTTGATGCTGCTGACGCTGGCGCAGACCCCGTCACTCCTCGAGCAGGCGCCCCGCGGCGCCCGGCTGCTCGCCCAGGCCGACGCACCTCTCGTCGCACCGGGGCCCACGCCGTCGCTCGCCACGCAGGTCGAGCAGCTCAACGTGCGCATTCGCGCCATCAACGTGAACTGGCCGACGGGCGCGGTCGTCGTCTCGTACATCGGCGGCGTGCTGCTCTACGTCGCTTTGGTGACGATGCTCACGCTGCTCCCGTTCAACCTGCTGACGGGCGCGCCGCTCCTCCTCTTCTCGGGGCTCGGCATCGCGGGCGCGGGCCTGCTCATCGGAGGCCTCGTCGTCGGCTCGAACACCGCCGCGGCCTCACGAGCCGAGCGCGACGAGCTGATGCAGGAGCGTGACCGACTCAAGCGCGAGCTCGAGACCACCTCGCCGCCGGTGATTCCGGGCGTGGAGCGGCTCCCCACGTTCGCGCCCTCGGTCCTTCTCGCCCGCTTCTGACGCCGTGCACTTCACGCCGCGCGAGCTCGAACTCCTCCACACGGCCACCACCGCGGCCGATGGCGCCGCGCGCGACGTGCTGGCCGACGTGTTGCTCGAGCGAGAGCACCCGCTGGGCGAGCTGTTGCGCCTCGAGGCCGAAGAGCGCGACCTGTCGCGCCGACGCGAGCTGGAGCGCACGCTGAAGGAGCCGATGCGCGCCACGCTGGTGCCCTGGGCGAAGGAGCTCGAGCTCGACCGCGGCCTTCCAGCGTGGGCCCTCTTCGCGCCGCGGCTCCGGGTCCTCTCGCAGGCCGACGCCGACGCCACGTGGCCGGTGCCCGCCGTCACGGTGAGCGGAGAGTTCCGCGAGGCGATGCCGCTGTTGCGCTCGATGGCGGTGCGCCGGTTGCGTGAGCTCGACCTCTCGCCGGTGTGGGCGACCTCTCCGTTCACCATGTGGGTCGATGGCCCGCCGCCGCCGCTCGAGGAATTGCCCGCGCTCCAAGCGCTGGCGCTGCCGCAGGGCGAGGTGCCCGAACACTGGGTGCCGATTCTGAAGCCCGGCTTCGGCCAGGTGCGCGAGGTGTCGGTCGGCATCGGGCCCGGCTTCGAGCTGCCCGACTGGGTGCTGTCACTGCCGAAGCTCTCGCGCGTGCGCCTGGTGCCGGGGCGTGAGCCGGGTGACGGCCTCGTGGTGGACGCGGCGCTCGCCTGGAGTGAAGCCGCGCCCGGCCGCGAGCTCGAGTGGCTGGGCGAGACGCTCGACGGGCGGGGGCTGCGACGCGCGCTGCGGCCGGCGCTCCCGGGAGAGCGGGTGCTGTTGCCCGAGGAGACGACCCTGCGCGCCGACCTCGAGCCCGAGGGGCCCACCTCGCGGGTCTTCCGCGTGCGTGGGGCGCCGATGGTGGTGCTGCGCGCCGAGGATGCTCCCGCGGTGGACCTCTTCGGCGCGCCGCTGCACGCCCACCTCGTGCCGGCGAAGGGCCTCGTGCGCATTCGGCGCGCGCTCTTCGTCGAGCTCGGAGCCCCCGGTCAGGCGCTCACGCTCGAGCGCGTGCCCCCGCGCGAGGCGGTGCGGCGAACGCAGCAACTGCTCACGGCGCTCGAGGCGTGGTGGGGCCCGTCGGCACCCGACGTGCTCTCTGGAGAATGGGTGGGCCTGGGCCGCGACCAACTGCGGCAGCGAGACGACGGCAGCCTCGCGGTGATTCCGACGCTGACGCGGCGGCTCGGGCCAGACGCCCACGCGCTCCCGGACCTCGCGGGCGTGCCTCTGGCGTGGAACCGCACCTCGACGATGATGCTCGAGCTCGCCGGTGCGCTGCTCTTCGAGTGGCTCACCGGCCTGTCGTTCCTCGAGGCGCACGAAGGCAGCGCGCTCGCCGTGCACCGGCGCCTGGTGTTGCGCAAGGCGCACCCGCCCCGGCCGTCGGCGGTCGACCCGGCGCTCGCGCCCTTCGATGAGCTGGTGGAAGCGGCCCTTCGACACGGTTGCACGCTCGAAACGTTCCGCGAGCGGCTGGGCAGCGTGCCCGGACGAACGTGAGGGCCAAGACGAAGGGACAGTCCATCGGTCCGACGACGTCGTGGCGGAAGTGAACCAGCTGCGGCTCGCCTTCAGCTGAGCTGCCGAGGCGGGCACTGACGAAGCCCGTCCGGACGGGTGACGACCCTCGTCACCTCACGCGTCCCAACGGCCCGTCTTTCGTCGCGAGGTGACATGGCATTCGATGTGCTTGGCGAGGGCCGTGCTCCGCACCGTGTCGCGCGGCTGGTTGATGCTCGAGACGGGCTGGGTCCTGCTTCAGGCCATCGTCCAGTGGCCGAGGCCGGAGGCGCACGTCTGGCTGATGGACCTGGGCTTCATCTTTCTCGTGGCACGCACGGCCGAACGAGCCCCGACGGTCGGCCGCGCGTCGCTGCTGGCCGCCGGAATGTTCGTGTGGCCGCCGCTACTCTGGGCGATGGCCACGACCACGAACCGGGTGTGCGCAACGCATGCCTGGACGATGAGTGAGTTCGCGAAGTACCTGATCATCGTCAAGGTGGTGCTGCTCTTCACGGCCGTCGGCAAGCGGTGGTGGAGCCAGGTGACCCGGCGCGCGACGGACGAGACCTGAAGAAGGGCACGCGCGCGTGCCTTCCACGCACGAGGGGTCGACACCAGCCACGCCGCGCCGACGACGACCTCTGCTATTCGTGCGCGATGCGCCTGCTGATGCTGGTCTGCTTCATCCTCGTTTCCTGCCGCACCACGCAGACCAACACCGCGCTGCCGCCGCCAGCTGCTCCCGAGCCCGTGCAGCCTGTGCCCGCCGCCGTGGCGCCCGACGCGGGCCTGCCACCCGAGCCGCCAGAGCCGATGGTGAGCGCCACGCCCGTCGACGCCGGTGCCCCCGTGGTGAAGACCGCGCCCGCTCCTGCCCGACCGACACCGAGCCGCCCAACGCTGCGCCCCGATGCCGGGTTCGCCGCGCTCGCCGTCGATGCTGGCGTCACGCCCACCAGCGAACCCGCTGCGCCTCCTCCAGCGCCACCCAGCCTGTGGACGCAGCGGCCCGGCGCGTCAGCGGGCTTCTCGGGGGTCGGCCCTGCCGGCTTCACCATCGACGGCACCACGAGCAGCGTCACCGTCACCGACGATGGCCGCTCCTTCACCGTCGTCGTCGACCTCGCCTCGGTGAAGACGGGCATCTCGCTGCGCGACGAGCACATGCGCGAGAAGTACCTGCACGTCGACCGCTTCCCGAGCGCGGTGCTCACCGTGGGCCGAGCGGCGGTGGCGCTCCCAGACGAGGGCTCGCGCGACGGCACGGCGACGGGCTCGATGTCGATTCACGGCGTCACGAAGGAGCAGCCGTTCACCTTCAAGGCCACCTGCGCGAAGCGGGTCTGTGACGTCGCAGGTACGGCGAAGCTCAACTTCAACGACTTCGGCGTGGCGGTGCCCTCGTACCTGGGCATCACGGTGAAGCCGAACGTCACGGTGACGGCGAAGTTCAGGCTCGCGCGCGAGTAGCCACGGAGCGGCGCTCACCTCACGTCCAGCTCAGCTCCCGCGCAACCAGGGCAGGTCGTCTCCGGCGACGGTCCACGACGACGTCGGGTACGCCTGTGCCGTGGTGATGCGCGACCAGTTCACGTTCGCGTAGCGGTAGCCGTACCCGGAATGGTCGCTCTCGGCCCACTGGCTGCGCGGCACGCCCATCGCCCGCAGCGTCATGCCCAGCCACTGGTGCATCAGCAGCCCCGGGTTCTCGAACTCGACGCGGCCCTCGGTGTACGGCACCAACGCGCGGTTGCGGTAGTCGACGTACTGCCCGGTGCGGAAGTAGCCCGACGCCCCGCCCAGCGTGACGACGGGCACCGAGAAGGTGTTGTGCGTCAGGTTGCCGCACTCCTGCGTCCACACCAGCAGCGAGTGGTCGAGCAGCGTGCCGCCCTGCCCGTCGGGAATGGCGTCGAGCTTCGCCGCGAGGTCGAGGAACACCCCCGAGAAGAAGCGCTGGTTCGCCTCGACGAGGATGCGCTGCGGCTCGAGCGGCGACTGCCCGTCCGTGGCCGGTGAGGCCTGCTCGGCCCGGTGCGCGACGCTCTGGTGCCAGTCTCCGGCGAAGTTCGAGAACGTCTCGGTGTTGCGCAGCACCGCCACCCGCGACAGCCGGCACGAGAAGGCCGCCACGATGAGGTCGTTCAGCAGCCGCGCGCTGTCGACCTGCTTGTCGGGCCGCACGTCGTAGTCGCCCACGTAGGGGCTGCCGTACAGGTCGTCGTTGCTGCGCGTGGGGCGCGCGGGCTGGGTGCACGCCGCCGTCGGGTTGATGGCGAGGCGCCGGCGCAGCTCGTCGAGGCGCTGCACGTGCTGCTCGAGGCGCTGCCGGTCGTCGGACGACAGCCGGCGGTCCGAGGCGAGGAGGCGGCGGTACTGCTCCTGCTGCCGCTCCACCGGCGGCGGGCGCGGCGCCGGGCCGCCCGTCATCGTCCCCGGTGGGAAGAGCCTGTCGTACCAGGTGTGCGTGTTGCGGTTGCCGGACAGCGGCTGAATCGCCCCGCTGCGAGCCGCCGGGTTGGCGTGGTGGAAGGACACCTCGCGCCCCATCACCATGACGCGCTCCCGCACGCCCGAGAGGTCCGGGTAGAAGTCGGGCGACCACCCCATCACCTGGTCGATGGAGATGCGCGGGTGCCGCCCCACGTTGGTGCCGTCGCCCATCGGCTCGTTGCGGCCCGCGTTCTGCGCGATGTTGCCCAGGTGCCCGCCCGAGTGGTGGCCCAGGTAGAGCGGCCAGTCGAGGCCCTGCACCACGTTCATCTTCGAGGCCAGCCGCGGCGTGAAGACGTTCGACGGCGCCGACAGCACCGGCGACAGCGAGGCCTGCCCGCCCGTCACCGAGAGCGCCAGCGGCTGCTGACGCATCGCCCACCCGGCGTACGGCTGCGTGGCCTGCTGCGGCGAGGCCTGCGGGTACATGTTGCGGGCCCACACCCCGCCGTGCTCGGTGCAGAAGTGCACGTAGAACTTCGGGTGGGCCTGGGCCTGCGCGCGCGCCGTCGACGCGAGGAGCGACGGCAACAGCGGCAGCGCCGGAGACAGACGCAGAGCCTCGAGCAGGCGGCGGCGGGTGAGTGACATGGCGTCCCTTCAGGGCGAGAGGCGGCGGGTCTTGAAGGCCGGCAGGTGGGCGACGGCAGCGAAGGCGTCGAGGAGCGTGCCCCGTCGCGCGGCCTCGTCGAGGCGGGCGAGCGAGCAGCCGTCGAGCGACAGGTGCTCCGGCCGGCGGAAGGCGAAGCGGAAGGCGTGGCGCGCGAAGCAGCTGTCGACGCGCTTGCTCTCGGCCATGCGCCGCGTCACCGCCGCGATGTCGTCGAGCGAGGTGTCGTCGTCGATGTCGACGCGGGTGACGGCGTCGGTGCGCACGGGTGGCGCTTCCGTGGCGCGGCCCTGCTCGTCGAAGAGGCGCTGCGTCTGGCGGTGCCTCCCCAGCGCGTCGAAGTTCTCGCTCGCGTAGCCCAGCGGGTTGAGCAGCACGTGGCAGCCGCGGCAGCTGCTCTGGGGCTGCTCGGTGAGGTTGGCCACCACGTCGCGGGTGGTGGCGGTGGGCGACAGCTCCGGCGTCGTCACCATGAGGTTGCCCGGCGGCGGGGGCATGGTGTCGCAGAGGAAGGCGCTGCGCAGCCGCAGGCCCTTCATCACCGGCCGGGTGGTGGCGCTGTCGTTGGCGAGGAAGGCGGCGCGGGTGAAGAGGCCCGAGCGGTGCGGCGGCGCTCCGGGTGGCGGCGAGCGGCCGTCCCACGGAGTGACGCCGTAGAGCCGGGACAGCTCGGCGCTGGTGGAGAAGTGCCGTGCGTCGAGCAGCATCGCGTCGAGGCTCAGCCCTTCGGCCACGGCGCCCTCGGCGGCTGCCAGCACCTCGTTGAACATCGCGCCCCGCAAGGCCGGCGTCGGGCGCTCGGCTCCGGCGAAGGCGTCGTACTGCGGCGTGCCCAGGCGCGAGGTGAGCGAGCCGAGCTCGTCGAGGCGGAACCACTGGTCGAAGAACTGCCGCCGCACCGGCGCCGCGCGGGAGTCGCGGACGAGGCGGTCGACCTGCTGCCGGTAGACGGCCTCGCTCGAGAGCGAACCATCGGCAGCGCGGGCCCGCAGCTCGTCGTCCGGCGGCCGCTGCCAGAAGTGGAAGCTCAGGCGCGAGGCGAGCTCGAAGGCGTCGAGCGTCACGGTGCCGTCGGGCCCCGGGCCGGTGCCCGACTCGAGGTGGTACAGAAAACCCGGCGACCCCAGCATGAGCGTCAGCACGTCGGCGACGGCATCGGGCGCGACGGGCGTCGCTCCAGCCGTCTGCACGTAGAAGTCCGCTTCTCCGGGGCGCAGCGGCGCGCGGTGCGCGAGGGGAGCGAGCCGGTTGACGAGGGCGCGCAGGCACGCAGCGTCGTTGCTGGCGTCGGCGTCGGTGGCGCAGGCCCCGAGGAGCTGCCCCAGGCGTGCAGACGGGCGCGTCAGCTGGTTCGCGACGGCGACGGCGGTGGCCCACGAGGCGTCGACGGCCGGCTGCTGCACCGTCTGGTCGAGCCGGGTGAAGCCGCCGTGGGTGTCTCCCGGCGCGGCCACGCGAGCGTCGGTGGGCACCTGCTCGAGCGTGGGCTGCACGGCCGACACCACCGACGTCGCCACCATCGGGAGCGCGGCCCGCACGAAGTCTTCGACGGCGTTGCGGTACTCGTCGCGGCTCAAGCGGCGCAGCGGCAGTTCGGGCGCCGGCTGCGGGATGCAGGTGAACGGACTCGGCGTCTCACCGCGCGGGCCCGGAGGTGTGGGCGGTGACGTCGGCCCTTCGACGGGCACCGTGCCAGGCGTCACCGGCGACGTCGTCGACCCCGTGGAGAGGCCGCCGACGAGCGTTCCTTCACAGGCTGTCAGGGCGAGGGCCGCGACAGCGCCCACGAGCCGTGTCCGAGTCATGTGGGTGTGAAGCGCAACCCACCACCCACGGCTCAGCGGCTCGAACGGAGCCCACAACCAGCTTCAATCATTGATGTTCCAGCGTCACTTGAAGCAGGCCTTGAGGTCGGCCGAGGCCTTCACCTGCAAAAGGCACTTCGTCTGGCGGGTGATGGTGGCGTCGGTCTCCTTGTCCTTCAGGCAGACGGCCTTGAAGAAGTCGAGCGTCTGCTGGTCGGCCGGCTCACCGACGGTCTTCCCGGCCTTCTCGAAGGCCTTGAGGAACGTGTCGCAGACGCCAGGCGAGGCAGCCGCGGCGGGGAGCGAGAAGCCGACGACGGCGGCGAGGATGAGGTGTTTCACGGTGGGTCTCCAGGGTGGGTGCTGCCCTGCAGAGACGTCACCGCGCGGCGGCGTTTTGCGTGGGCCCGTGCTGGGCTCCCGAGGCGGCCGCCTGTCGTGCGGCGGTGGCCCACTCGAGCGCCTCGTTCACCGTGAGGAACGTTCGCACCTTGAGCGGGTGACGACGCAGGCGCAAGGCGAGCGAGAATGATTCGGCCGCGAGCCGCACCGGGGCCGAGGGGCTCGCGATGGCCATGGCCACCAGCGTGGGCCGCGTCTTCACCACGTCGAGCCAGAAGTTCGGCACCGACGCGTCGACCATCATCGAGGGAACGTCGAACACCACGGCGACCGGCCCGTCGAGCGCGAGCTCGTCGAGGAGCTCCAGCAGCCCGTACTGGTGCGTCGGCGCGAGGTCTTCTCTCGTCGCATAACGGACCACCACGAGCCCGGGCTCGATGCGTGTGAGTCGGTCGGCCATCGGCCTTCGCGCGGGCTGCAAGAAGCGTGGCCGATGAGAACGCCCACCACCTTCAGCAAGAACGACCCCGTGGCCGTGGAGCACCGGGTGCTTCGTGACGGTGCGGTCCGAGCAGACCCGGTGAAGCGCCTTGCATCGACGCGCGCGCTGGCGTCGAGTCTTCGGCGCGATGCACGTTCACCTCGAGCGACGGGCTGGGCCGCGTGACCGGGAGCTGATGCTGGTGCTCGGCGGAGCCGGCTTCTTCCGCGCCGTCGTCGCCGCGCATCGGCTGGGGTTGTTCCGCGTGCTGGCCGAGCGCCTCGGCCTTTCCCGTGACGAGGTGGCGACGACGCTCGGGCTGCCGCCGCACTCGGTGACGGCGCTGCTGATGACGTGTCAGGCGCTCGGCTGGGTCGAGCGTGACGAGCACGGAGGCCTGCGCAACGCGGCCTGGGTCGGCCCTGCGCTCGCCTCGACGAGCCAGACGTTCCCGGCGCTGCTCGAGGCGTTCGACCAGCTCATGTACGGCGCATTCGAGCACCTCGAGACGTCGCTTCGGCAGGGCACCAACACCGGGCTCGAGCGCTTCCCCGGGCCGGGCACCACGCTCTACGAGCGGCTCTCCGCCCACCCGGCGCTCGAGAGCGTCTTCCACGCGTGGATGTCGCGGCTGTCGGAAGCGGGTCTGCCGCAGCGCCTCGTCGACGCGCTCACGCCCGCCACGCACGTGCTCGACGTCGGCGGCGGCGACGGCACCAACGCGGTGGTGCTCGCCCGCGCGCACCCACACCTCCGCGTGACGGTGCTCGACCTGCCTTCCATCTGCGAGCGCGTGAAGGCCCGCGCCGCGGACGAAGGCCTCGCGGACCGAATCGACGCTCGGCCCTTCGACCTGCGTCACGACGAGCTGCCGAGCGGCGCCGACGCGGTGCTCTTCAGCCGCATCTTCAACATCTACGGCGAGGCGACGAACCAGGCGCTGGTCGAGCGCTCGTTTCGGGCGCTGCCGACGGGCGGTCGCCTCGTCGTGTTCCCCGCGATGGTGAGCGACGACGACGGCTCAGGCCCCCTCGGCGCGGCGTTCCTCTCGCTCTACTTCCTGAACCTCGCCACCGGAGAGGGCCGCGTCTACGCGCCGGCCGACTACGAGCGCTGGTTCGCCCAGGCTGGCTTCTCGTCGTTCTCGTGCGAGGTGGACGAGCGCGACGAGGCCGTCATCGTCGGCGTGAAGTGAGTGGCTGCTGCTCAGGCTTCGCGCCCTCGCCTTCACCTCGAGGCCGATGGCTCACGGCCAGCATCAAGCGACCTCCGCGTCGACGGGGGCGCAGCCGGTCACTGCACGTGCCCGTGCTGTTGTAGTTGTCCTGAACGTGCGCACCGACGGCGACCGTGCTGATGACCAACCAGTTCCCGGAAGAGCCCCGTAGGCTGCTTGCCCATGCAGCGCAGCCAGACGAAGACGAAACGCATGGACGCCTCCGACGGCTTCGGTGGCTTCGGCCAGCGCCTCGCGGCCCTCCGCAAGGCCGCCGCCTTCACCCAGGTGGAGTTCGCCCAACAACTTGGCGCCACTCAGCGCATGGTGACGTACTGGGAGTCCGAGGGCGGCCGCCCACCGGGACACCTCCTCCCCCGCATCGCCAATGTCCTCTCCGTCTCCATCGAGGCTCCCCTCGGCGAGGAGCGCCTCAGCGTCCGTATCGGCCCTGCGCCGTCGCCATCAAGCACCACAACAAGCGCAGGATGCTTCTTTGAGCGGTTCTCTCTCTGCCTCTTCTGATCTTTGAGCAACAGGTCGTTTGACGACGAGATTCTCTGCTCCATACCGTAGCTCGTGCGGCACCAGAACCCACCGAGAGAGGCAATGACTCAACGTCTGTTCTATCTCGTGCTTCTGGGTGCAGCGTGCGTTCCGGAGCCCAAGCTTCCGCTTGCCTACCGAAGTGAGAACTTCGAGTACTTTTCGAACGAACCTGGCGAGTCGGTCCCTGGCTCGAGTTGTGTCGACAGCCTTGATTACTTCGAGCACCATTGGCGCGTGCACTCCGAACTTCTCGGTTTGCCCGCGAAGGCACCAACTGTCATTCAGTACTTTCAGTTTCAAACTTTCGACGAACTCAGGCGCGCAGGCTGCGCTCTCCAGGGGTCAACGCGAGTGGTCGATGGCTGCTTCGAGAGTTCCGGGAGGATTCTGACCGTATCAAAGTTTTTCGCGCACGAACTTTTCCACGCCTACACTTCGTTTGTTGGCAGGCCACCTCGCTTCTGGGTCGAGGGGATCGCCATGTATCTCGATTGCTCGAATCGAGGACTTGTATTGTATGACGGCGCCGCAGCGCTTTCGAACGCAGAGATGATGTTTCGCGAAGACACGTTCTCCGCGAAGCTCCGGGAAGTCGGCTTGGCTGAGCCGTACACGGCTGCGATGAGTCTCGTCGCCTTCCTTATCGAAGAGCACGGTATGGACCGGTTCCTCTCGTTCTATCGAGAGGCCAAGTGGAATGAACCTGCGAACGTAGTTCAGTCGAAGTTCGAAGCCGCCTTCGGAGCCACCGAGGAGGTTCTCACCAGATGGAGGACCGCGAGCAGGGGCCGGACGATTCGGGCAGTGTGTGCAGCGGAATGTGCCAGTCCTGTTTTTGAGCCAACTGCTTCAGTTGTACCAAGGTGCGAAGTTCCAGACCCCAGAGGCCTTGTTCGAGGCCAGGTCCGGAGTCTCGTCACCACGACGAGACAGACCGTTCAACTGACGGTGGAGAGCCCTGGTTCGTGTTCGAGTACGGTCTCCATCGATGCCTGTGATGAGCGAAGTACGCTCCCGCGCATGCGAACCGCCTCCACCACAGCGAACCATCCCCGGGGTGCGACGGCCGACATCTATCGAACCGAACTTGAGCCCGGCCGCTACTTTTTGGAGTGGACCTCTCGGTGTGGTGCTGAGCCAGTCGGCCTTCGAACCGAACTTGGGCCGCCGGCGAGCGCCGCTGAACAGTGTAGTCTTCCGTTCCCGAACCCAGTCGATCCGAAAGTGGATGAGGTTCGGTTCGTCGCCGCAGCAGGCTCCGCAGCTGCTCGGTCCGGTTCGATTGCGTTCGCGACCCAACTGGACGGGCATGGGTTCGTCACCATTCCGACCGAGCTGATGGAAGAGGGCTACTTCTTTCTCGACGGGGCGCTCGCGGATGGTGGCAGCGACATCTGCCGGATCGGTGAGAGGGATACCTGTGGTCTGACCGAGGCCCCCTTCATCTCTGGCTCACCCGATCGCTCGAGTCTATGCACGTGTCCGGTCACGCAGACCTGCGAGGCGAGAGAGGGATTCGGCAACGACGTGTTTTCTCCCATCTTGGGGAGCACCGTCAGCGCTGCCTGGGAATCCGATGGAGGACGAGAGATCGCGCTGACGTTCCGCGTCGTACGGGTTCGCAATCTCTTCGATGGCGGAGTGCCGTGACCGTCGAGTCGCCAGGTGCGCGGCTGACACATCCAGGCCTCGAGTGCGTCGAGCTGCCCAGTCCTCACTGAGCGGGCGCGACCCGTGGTGACGTCGACGTCACCACGGGTCATCCCGTTCCGGTCACCAGGCCCTGCGACGCAGGTCGAGCAGCCAGGTGTCGAGCGCGCGCACGGCGTCCTCCGGCGGTTCCTCGGGCAGCACGCTGCGCTCCCTCGCCGAGTCGAGCTGCTCGAACAGTGACCGGGTCCGGCCCTGCCACTCGGCCGAGAGCGCCATCGGCAAGGCAGCCTGCTCCCCACGACGCCTGGCCTCGATGAGCGGCGCGAGGTCGTCGACGTCGTACGGTTCGGCGAGCCGGGTGACGTCGGTCGGCAGCTCGCCGGTACGCAACAGGTGCGTGCCCGTGAGCGCGGTGCAGGGAGACAGTCTCCCCGGGTGCGGGCGTCGCTGAGGCCCCATGAGACGGACGGGCCAAGGCGTGGCGGCGCGGTGAGACGGCGAGGCTGTCCGTCAGGCGGCGAAGGGAAGGCCGGGCTGGGCGGTGGCGGGAGGGAGTCTGCGTCGGGCGGGAGGCAAGGCGACGCCGAGTGGGCGAGTCTGGCCTCGGGTGGCGTGCACGGTGTGGATGCGGCGACGGCCTCCACAGGGGGAGCGCAACAGCTCGGTGCCAAAGGTGCGCTGGTGCAGCGTCGCCCAGTCGAGCCGGCGCTTCGTCTTCTTCGGACGTGAGGCGAGTTCGCCGCGACGGTGACGGCGGTGGGCAGGCCCGTGGCTGAAGACGGAGTGGCCGCGGCCGTGGGCTGGCGGGTGACGAGGGCCCGCAACCTGGCATTCTGCGCTTCGACGCCGTGGAAGGCGGCGTCAGGGCCACCAGGCGCTTCACCATGTCCGCGGCTTGAGAGGCTGAAGGAACTGCCCCGCTTCGGCGTGTACTCGTACCGCCCGTCCTCGAGGGTCGAGACCGATGCCTCGCAGCCACCATCAACGGGCGCCGCCAGTCACTGCACGCAGCGCACCGAGTGCCCGAACGTCTTGTACGTGCCCGTGCTGTTGTAGTTGTCCTGAATGTAGGCGCCCGACGCCACGGTCTGAATCAACAGGTACGGCGCATTCTGCGCCGAGCCCTGCGAGCCGGCCCAGAGGGTCGCGTTCGCGTCGACGAACGAGAACACCAGCGTCGCCCCACGCGGCCAGATTTCACCGGCCGGCACTGCCGTGAAACCCGACGCATTCGAGCCGTTCCACCGCGGGGGCCCAATCTTCAACGGGCTCCCACCGTTCGCGCCGCCGGCCGCCGTGGCCAGCGCGGTGAGCTCCGCCAGCGTCGGGAGCCTCCAGCCGGCCGGACAGATGCCACTCACCGTCGCCGCGACCGACGTCGTATTGGCCGACTCGGGTAGCCCGTGCATCGCCGCCCAGTCGTAGAGCCGCCCGTCGAGCTGACAGCGCGCCGGCTCGTTCAAGGGACAAAAGCCGCTGCGGGGCGTGGCGAAGCGCAGGTTCTCGAGCATCCACGTGCGGCCGTACACGGTACCGAAGCGGTACACCTCGCAGTCCCGCGCGTCGCGAAAGGTGTTGGCGGGCAGCGTCGTTTGCGGGCACGTGGGCGCGCCAGCCGAGAACGTGGTGGCCCACGTCGTCACCCACGGCGACGCGGTGTACGACATCGCGACCGTGCGCACCCGGTACTCGTACGTCGTCTGGGGCTGGAGCCCGACGTCCTGCGCGAGGCTGGTGTCGCGGGTGATCAACGGCACCCACGCCCCCTGGCCCTGCCGACGCTCGAGCTCGTAGCGCAGCTGGGTCGTGGGCGTGGGGCCCACCACAGCCACCCATGACAGGTTCACGCTCGACGAGGTGGCGGCCACTGCGCGGAAGAGCGTTGGGGCAGGCAACGTGCCAGCCGGCGGCACGACGTAGCGGCCGGTGACGCCGTTGCTCGTTCCCACCGGAGAGCGAGCGCGCACCCGGTAGTCCAGCGTGGCACCACGCGGCACGTTGCGGTCGACGTGCTGCGAAACCATGCCGGTGCTGGCCAGCATCGTCAGGGGCGCGCCGTTGACGCTGCGGTCGACGAGGTATTCCTGCGTCAGGTTGACGGCGTCCCAGCTGATGTAGAGGTCGTCGCCGACGAGCGTGAAGCGAAGCCCCGTCACCTCGGGCCGGCCCGGCAGCGGCGCGGGCAAGGTGGTGGCCGTCACCGTCGCGGGCATGGTGGCCGCTCCATTGACGGTGGCCACCAGCGTCCACGTGTAGGTGGTGCCCGCGGTGAGGCCCGTGTCGCGCAGCCCCAGCGCCGCCGGCCCTGGCGTGCCGACGAGGGTGGGCGTGCCCGTCGTCCGTCGCTCGATGCGGTACGCGCTCGCGCCCGCCACGGGCTGCCAGGCCAGCGCCACCTCGGTCTGACTCAGCACCGTCGCCGAGAACACCAGCGTCGGGTCGAGCCCCGCGTCCACCGCGGCGCCAGCGTCAGGAGGCACCCCTGCGTCCACCGGCGTGCCCGCGTCTGCCACGCCGCAGCGGTTGGGGCCACCGACGCCACACGAGAGGCCGCTCTGGCAGCCCCCGCAGTCGAGCTGCTGCCCACAGCCGTCACTCACCGTGCCGCACTGGGCCAGCACCTGCGCGCAGGTCACGGGCTGACAGGCCGCACCACACTGGTTCGGCTGCGTCGTGCCGCAGGCCTGCCCCGACGGACAGCTCCCACAATCGATGGTGGCGCCGCAGCCGTTGCTGATGGCACCGCACGACGCTCCCAGCTCCGCACAGGTGCGAGGCTGACAGGCGCCGGGCCCGCAGCGGTTGGGCCCGCCACCACCACACGTCTCGCCAGCCGCGCAGGTGCCACAGGTGATGACGCCGCCGCAGCCGTCTCCCTGCATGCCGCACGCGCCCGCCTCGCAGCCCGCGGGCCGGCAGAGCAGCCCGCACTGGTTGGCGTTCGCGTTGATGCCGCAGCCGCTCCCTTCGGGGCAGCCGCCACACTCGAGCACGCCGCCGCACCCGTCTTCGATGGCGCCACAGGCCGCACCGCGCTCGGCACACGTCGCGGGCTGACACGGCGTGACGACGTCGAGCGGAGCAGGACACGCGGACGAGACGAGCAGCGCGGTGACGGCCAGGACACGAAGCATGCGGACTCCAGGCGAAGGGGTTCCTTCAAGGAACCGGGGCCGCGTCGCCTGGCTCAAAAGAGCGCTACCTGCCCTTCGAGGCCTGCGCTCACGACGGGCAACCCGAACGTCGCCACCGAGCGCCCTTCCACCGCCAGCTGCGGGTACGGGCCGAGCACCTCGAGCCGCACCGAGGGGCGCACGGCCAGCCGCGTGAAGACCTGCCACTCGAGCTCGACGCCAGCACCGCCCACGGCACCAAGGAGCGTGCGCGTCTGCCCCACCCGCGGCGCGGCGACGGCTCCCGAGGCGGTGACCGACGACAGGCCCACCAGCGCGCCCACCACGAGCGTCAGCCGGGTGACAAGCGGCAGGCGCAGGCCCGCGCGAAACACCACCCGCAGCGCCGACGCCGTCAGCGTCACGCCCTCGCCTTCGAAGCGCGCTGGAGCCAGCGAACTGCTCACCTCGAGCGACGGCTCGAAGCGCGCCCCCAACGCGAGGCCGAGCCGCACGTGCCCCACAGGCATCGCCGACAGCCCGCCGGGAGAGAAGGTGCCCGCGAGGCCCAGGCCCACCCACGCCGGACCGACCACGCGCGCGGCGGGCGGAGACGGCGGCGGCGGCTCCACCACTGGCTGCGACGCGACGGGGCGCGCGGGCGGCGTCAGCGCTCCGACGCGGAGCAGCTCGGCGACGTCGACCGCGAGCAGGAGCTCCTCGGCGGGCGTGCGCGCGGTGCGCACCACCACCTGCCGCGTCTGCCGGTCGACGACCCACGCCTCGAGACCACTTTCGCCGAGCCGCACGGCCACCAGCGCTGCCACCCCCGAGCGGAGCGCCGCGGCCTCGAGCGCCGCCGGCTCGAAGGACAGCTCCGTCACGCTCCGTGCCGCCACCCGAAACCCGCGGCTCACCAGCTCGGCCTCGAGCCGTGCGCCCATCGCGCGGGCCGCGTCTGGACACGCCAGCGACACCTCGAGCGGTCCCGCCTGCGCCGCCACCACCGACACCACCAGCCACGTCATTTCGTGAGCAACCTCGCCAGCGGAGCGTACGGGCCCTCGGGCCACCGGGACAGGTACACGCGCGCGGTGTCGGCGGCGCTCGGCGCGTGCGCGCGGTGCCGCACCTCGAGGAGCCGACCCAGCGCCTGCGCGGCGAGCGGGCCCGACGGCGCTTCGTCGTAGGCCTTCTCGAACCACTCCGCGGCCTCGGCGAGGTCGCTGCTCGAGACGCCCAGCTGAAACGCAGCCACGGCCCGGGGTTCGGCGGTGCGGGAACGGCTGCGCGCGGCGAGGTACAGCGTCCTGGCTTCGTCGCCGCGCTGTTGGAAGCGGTAGGCGTCGGCCAGGAGCAGCAGCCGGTCCGGCGACTCCGACGCGGCGAGGCGCGCGAAACCGGCGCGGTCGGCCTCGGCCACGGCGCGCGCGAACGCGCCCTCCTTCAGGGCCTCGAGCCATGGCGGCGCGCTCGAGGCCGCTGACGGGCGGGGCACCGGAGCAGGCTGGAGCGGCCGCTTCGGGAGCGCGGGCGACGCCGGCGCGGAAGGCTCCGCGGACAGTTCGGGCGTCGCGGGCGGGGCCGGCGCGGTGTCGACGTGCGGCTCGACGACGAAGCGTTGGCCCGTCGCCAGCCGTCGCGTCGTCGGGCCCGGGCCCCGCACCTCGGCCTCGCCATCGATGACGACGACCTCGAAGCGGCCGGTCGCCGACGAGAAGGCCGCCGCGACGCGGGTGTTGACGACGCGCACCTGCCAGGGCCCGGCCGAGAGGAGAAATCCGTCACGCCGGCGCGGGGCTGCGCGCAGCTCGAGGCGCCCGTCATCGAGGACGAGCGCGCGAGGCCCGTCGAGGCGCACCGCACCGCGCTCGAGCACCGCGACGCTCTCGTCGGCGAATGAGACGGTGCGCGGCGCCTCGGCCGTGACGCGGGCGTTCGGCTCCAGGGGCACACCGTCGAGGTGGGCGACGGCCGTCGGTGCTGCCGGAGTCACCCGCCACACCACCAGCGCCGTCGCGGCCGCGGCCGCCAAAAGCCCTGCCGCCACCAGGGGCCAGCGACGCCGGGGTGAGGCGGTGGCAGCCCGACGGAGCGACGCCGCCCGCACCGCCGCCTCGACGGCCGGCTCGTTCGCCGCCCGCACCAGGGGCCCCAGCCGCTCGAGAGGCTCTGGCTTCATGGGTGCTCCTCCAGCCATTCCGTGAGTCGGCGGTCGCCCCGGGCCTTCTCGGCGAAGCGCGCCCGGCCGGCGCTGAGACGCCGCTTCCCCGTCGCCAACGACACCCGCATCGCCTCGGCCATGGCCGCGAGCGACAGGCCCTCGAGGTCGTGCAACGCGACGGCGAGGCGTTCTTCGGCCGGCAGGGTGTCGAGCACCTCGTACACGGCCTTCACCACGGCACCCTCGGGCCCCTCGGCCGTTGGTGTCGCCTCGACGTCGGGCAACGCCTCGGGCGCGAAGAAGCGCAGCCACGCGCGCCGGCGCTGACTGCGGAGGAACACCCGGCACACGTTCACCGTCACCGCCGTCAACCAGCCCTGCAGCGCCGCGGCCGACTGCACCCGGCCCACGTCGCGCAGCGCCATCACGAAGACGTCATTCACCAGGTCGGGCACCTCGGGCCGGCGGCCGAGGGTGTTGACGATGACCGACGCCACCAGCGGCGCAAAGCGGCGGAAGAACTCGTCAGCCGCGCCCACCCGGCCCGCCACGAGGGCCTCGAGGAGCGACGCGACGTCGTCCCCCGGGCGAGGTACCGCGCTGAGTCGGGCTGGCACGGACATCAAGGAACCGGGAACCACGCAGGTGGCTCACGCGGTATCGTCGCACCCGGCCCCGCGGGTGGGCAATCGCCCTACCAGCGCCCCATCGACCCGAGGTTGTGCACCTGGGTGAAGCCGAGCCCCTTCAGCGTCGACTTCGCCATCGCGCTGCGGGTGCCAGAGGCGCAGTAGAGGACGACGGGCTTGTCCTTCTCGCCGAGCTTCTTCACCTGGGCCGGCAGCTCCTGCAGCGGCACGTTGATGGCCCCGGGGAGGTGGCCCGACGAGAACTCGCCGGCGCTGCGCACGTCGACGAGCTTCGCGCCCTCCTGCACCAGGCGGCGCGCGTCGGCAGAGCTCACCTGCCCCAGGCGCTTGAAGACGAGGAAGGCGACGACGAGGCCCACGGGCAGGGCCCACTGCATGACGGAAGCGTCCATGGCGGGCTTGGAGCCTGACGCCCTTTCCGAGGGTTCGCCACGCCACGAGGGCACCCGGGCCGCTTCGATGAGCCGTCAGCCCGGCGCGAACCGAAACCACTGACCGCCCGTCTCCTCGACGGGGACCAGCTGGGCCGCGTGTCGGCTCGCGAAAGCCTCCCATGGCTCGGTGGTCGCCCCGCCATCACGAGAGACGACATCGGCCCTCGGCAGGTGCAGGGTGGAACCGTCGGTGACGAGGGCGAGGACGCGCGGGGTCGTCTCCGAGTCCAGCGTGCCCAGGGCCGCCACCGACACGTCGGGGTAGCGCGAGGCCAACAGCTCGGCGCTCTCGGCGAGGTCCGACTGCACCGCTTCGTGGAAGAGGCTGCACAGCGCCGCGCGCGCCGGGCTCGTTCGGGGCGGGAGCCAGGGCTGCCACCCATCGCTGGTGAGGCCGAGGGGCGTGCGCGTGACGGGCCGCGCGTCGGTCCGAATGGCGGTGCGAATGGCCTCGACGCAGAGCAGCAGGTTGTCGACGTCTTCACTGCCCGTCACCAACAGCGTCACCCGGTTGGGAATGAACACGACCGGGTGTCCTTTGAGCGGAAGCGTGAGGAAGCGCTCGGCGAGGAGCACGCGCGCCGCGTCGTACTCGTCTTCCAGCGGAGAGCGGTAGACGCCCGGTCGCAGCGCTTCGAGCGGTGCGGTCGTCGACCGACGCAGGTTCTCGACCGCGAGCTCGAACAGCCCCTCAGGCGAACCTGCGACCTCGGCCGCGACGGGACTGGTGACGAACTGCACCTTGTTGGGTGAGTCGAGAACGAACGCAATCTGCAGCCCGGCCGCGAAGGGCCGCGTCGCCAACCCGGGGTCGACGACGTTCATGCCCTTGAACTGCAGCGCGAGGCGCATCGACGCGCGCCACGAGGCCGCGACCGGCTGAAGGAGCGGCATGATGTGCGCGCGCGCAGGCGAGAAGCTCGGTGCGCGGTTGACGAACGCCCGCAGGTACTCGAGGGTCGCCGCGCGGCGCTCGTCGTCCGGGAGCATTCCGAAGCGCTCCCACGGCGTCGCAAAGCCAACCTGATGGAGCACCGCTCCACCCTCGGGCACCACCATTCCCGGGGGTGGGTCGGTCTCGTACCGCACGCCGAAGCCCGCGTTGGAGTACTCGGCATTCGTCACGCCGAGTGACGCGAGCAGCGTCATGCATTCCTTCGCGAAGGCCTCCTTTGACGGCACGTGCCCACCCGCCATGTCGCCGCCAGACTCGTCGACGTCGAAGAATGCGTGAGCGTGACCAGCTGGTTGGTGGTTCTCGGGGATCGCCGCGAGCTCGTCGTCAGTGGGGAACCTTCGTCACGAACCGGGGCGGCCAGAGGTTGGGAATCGGCTCGAGCAGGTCGGCGAAGCGCTCGAAGGCCAGGTCCCTGGACACCGAGCGGAAATCGGTGAGCGTTCGCCCGAGCACCAGCACATCGGCGAGCGGAAGCGCCGTGACGACATCTTTGGCCCAGGAAGCCAGGGACACCAGCGGGAGCCCGGCGGCGCCCTCGACGGTGTAGTTGGCGACGAAGATTTTCGTTTGAGACCCGGCGTTCTCGCGCTGAGCGGCGTAGGCCGTTTCGAGGCCGGCCCTGCGCATCGCGATGAAGATGACTCGAAGGGTGGGCTCGGAGCGCGGGGGCAACCACGGCACCAGGGCACCTCCGCGGAGGACGTAACAGAGCCCCAGCGGCTTGTCGGCCAGAGCCTCACGGATGATGGCAGCCGCCGCGTGCAGGCCACGCCAGTCGGTCGAGCCGGTGATGAGCATCTGGGTGCTGTTCAGCAGAATGAAGACGGGCTCTCCCGGGAGCAGGGGCAACGCGAGCTCTGACACCCGCGCGAGGACCGCGCCCGGGTGGGACGTGACATACAGCTGCACATCGGGACTGGGCTGTTCGAATTCGAAGAGCGACGGTGACAGCTGCGCGACAACCTGCGCCAGCGTGATGCCTTGCTCCTGCACGCCCTCTGGCGTGAGGACCTCGACTCCCTTCTCGTCTGCGCGCAACACATCCAGGGTCAGCCCCGACGCGAGCTTCGGGCGGCCGTCTCCCGCGACGAAGTGGAACCGCGGCATCAAGTAGAAGCTCGGCGTGGTGACGGCGCCCGGCCGCACGAGCGCGTCGATGGGAGCGGTCGCTGGGGCGAGGTCTCCCGACTGGTTCCAGCTCTCGAAGGCTTCGGTGAGGTCGAGACGCTGGCCATCGCCCGGGTAGCTGTCGAGCACCTCGAGGAAAAGCCTCTCGTCGTCGTCGACCCACGCGACGGCGCGGTCGTCGCCGCGGCTCCGCAGGTGGGCCACCACGGCGTCACGGAACTGCTCGGGTCGTTTGAAGAGCTTCTTGAGGAAGGACATGGGTTCTCCCGACTGAACGGGTGACGCCTGCGTTTGGGGGCCGCGCGCCGAATCCGTCACCCGGCACGCACCTCACGAGCGACGAGCCTCCGGCCCTCATCGGCGCGATGGTGGTTCACGCGAGGACGACGAAGCCGGAGCGCATCTGTCGCATGCGCTCGTGCAGGCCGCCGGAACCACGCAGAACGTGGCTTCCCTGCCGAGGTTCCCAACCATTTCGCGACGTTCGCCCGACGCGAGGTGGCCCCGCCGGCAGCAGGCCCTTCGCGAGCTGGCGTGCTTCGTCGGTGCGACGTGCCGGCCGCTCGCATAGAGGAGCGCCATGCCGTCCGTCCTCGACGAGTTGGTGTCGCTGCTGTCGCTCGAGAAGCTGGAAGAGAACCTGTACCGCGGCCAGAGCCAGGACCTCGGGTGGGGCGTCGTCTTCGGCGGGCAGGTGCTGGGCCAGGCGCTCACCGCGGCGATGCGCACGGTGCCCGAGGAGCGCGCGGTGCACTCGCTCCACGCCTACTTCCTGCGGCCCGGCGACGTGAAGGCGCCCATCGTCTACGACGTCGACCGCATTCGCGACGGCTCGAGCTTCACCACGCGGCGGGTGGTGGCGATTCAGCACGGCGAGGCCATCTTCAACCTCGCCGCGTCCTTCCAGAAGAACGAGCCCGGCTTCTCGCACCAGGACGAGATGCCGAAAGTGCCGGGGCCCGACGAGCTGCCCACCGACCAGGAGCGCTTCGCCCGCCACGGCGCCGCGCTGCCCGCCGCCATCAAGGCGTGGGCGCTGGCCGAGCGGCCCATCGAGTCACGCACGGTGGAAGACGACGACCCGTTTCACCCGGTGAAGGGGCCGGCGGACCGCTGCGTGTGGTTCAAGGCGCGGCACCGCCTGCCCGACGCGCCGACGATTCACCAGGCGCTGCTCGCCTACGCGTCGGACTCGGCCTTCCTCACCACCGCGATGAAGCCCCACGCCGCCACCTGGTGGACGCGCGGCATGCAGGTGGCCAGCCTGGACCACGCGGTGTGGTTTCACCGGCCCTTCCGCGTCGACGAGTGGCTGTTGCACGTCATGCACTCACCGACGGCGGCGGGCTCGCGGGGGCTCGTCTTCGGGCG
Organism: Myxococcaceae bacterium; assembly: GCA_025459425.1. Classification (GTDB taxonomy): domain Bacteria; phylum Myxococcota; class Myxococcia; order Myxococcales; family Myxococcaceae; genus Xiheimicrobium. The sequence goes on from JALOQF010000026.1 coordinate 28,824, forward strand.
GGTGTATACGCGCGAGGGCGCGCTGGTGGCGACGACGGCGCAGGAAGGCCTCGTGCGCAAGCGCGACTGAGTCAGCCGAAGCCCCGTGGGCGCTCCCGTCGCCCGACCTCACGCCCGGCTGCCTCGAGGTGGTACACGAAGCGACAGGTCTGCTGAGCCGAATCGCTCGGCTCCACCACTGTAGGAGTCGATGCGCACTCGTCTGGCGATCGTCCGGGAAGTCGTCGGCCATCGGGAGCCCGACGACTTCGAACGCCTCGTGCGCAGCTACACGCCCTATGTGGCGTCCATCGCCATCAAGGTGCTCGGCCGCGAGGGCGACGTCGACGACGTGGTGCAGCAGACGTTCGCCGAGGCGCTCGAAGGCATGGACCGGCTCCGAGAACCTGCGGCCGTGCGGGGCTGGCTGGCGACCATCACCGTGCGCATTCTCATGCGCCAGCTTCGTCGGCAGCGGGTGCTCGAGACGTTCGCCCTCGCCGAGCGCTGGACGCCCACCATGCTGGGCACGCAGGTGGCTGGCGGGGAAGAGCGCGTGACGCTCGCCCGCGTGTACCAGGTGGTCGAGCGCTTCTCGCCCAGCGAGCGCGTACCGTGGGCGCTTCGCTACCTTCAAGGCGAGCGCCTCGACGCCATCGCCGAGGTGACCGGCTGTTCGCTCGCGACGGTGAAACGTCGAATCGCGGTCGTGCAGGCCGCCATCGAGGAGGCATTCGGCGATGTCTGAACTGGAACGAAAATTCCTCGCGACTGCCAGGAACCTCGAGCGCGTCTGGGACGACGAGGCGCTCGACCAGGTCGCCGCTGGTGCGCGCGCCCGGGCGAAGAGACGCTCCCGCACGCGTCGGCTCGGGCTCGGCGCCGCAGCCGCCGTCGTGGTCGCGGTCATCGCCGGCGTCGCGCTTCGGACGCCCGTGGTGCCAGCCGCGACTGAGGCCAGCGTCTACATCGACCTGGGCGTCCCGTCAGACCCGCGGTTCAACGTCCTCGAGGCCTCGCCCGACGCGCTGGTGCTCGAGCTGGTCGAGCCAAAGGCCACCTTCCGGGTTCAGCGCCAGGAAGGGCGAACCGTGCGCGTCAAGGCGGGGCCTGCCATCGTCGAGGTCATCGGGACGACCTTCACGGTCGAGCTCGTCGGGCAGGACACCGTGGTGGCGGTCGACGAGGGGCGCGTGAAGGTGTCGGTCGCAGGCGTCTCGAAGGTGCTCACGCCCGGGGAGCGACAGCGGTTCTCACCGCCCCCCGTGGCCACCCCCGAGCCCCCGGCGAGCGAGCCCGTGCCCGACGAACCCCAGGCGCCGCCGGTGGGCGTCGCTGCCCCCGCGTCACCACCTGCGCCGGCGCGACCGCAGGAGAACTGGCGCGCGCTCGCCCGGCGCGGAGAGTTTGCGCGGGCGTACCCCGTGTTGAGCGCGGTCGGCCCCTCGGACGAGCCCACCGAGCTGTTGCTGGCGGCCGACGTGGCGCGGCTGAGCGGGCACCCCCGGGCCGCCGTGCCCTGGCTGCGACGCGTGGCCATGCACTTCACCCGCGACGCCAGAGCGGCCCTGGCGGCCTTCACCCTCGGTCGGGTGCTCCTCGACGACCTCGGCGACCCACGGGGCGCGGCGCGGGCGTTCGCCCAGGTTCGTGTCCTCGAGCCGAAGGGGCCGCTCGCGGCGGACGCCCTGGCGCGGGAAGCCGAAGCGCTCCACCGGCTCGGCGAAACGGCCGCGGCGCGCGAGCGTGCGCTGGAGTACCTCGAGCGGTACCCCGACGGACGGAAGGCCGCGGCCGTTCGAGGGTGGGGGGGCTTGTAAAGCGCGGGGCGCAGGCCCTGCCTGTGCGAGAGTGCCCCGCGTGGGTTGGACGGTCCTCGTGCTCATTCTGGCGCTCCCCGAACGGCCCTCGGTTGGCCTGACGGTGGCGCCATGTCTGTCGAGCGTCTCCGCCGAGCTGCGCCGCGTGCTCGCGGTCGAGCTGGGAGGGCCGGTCGGCAAGCAGAGCGCAGGCTCGGACGTCGCGGTGCGGGTGAACTGCGACGAGCGCCGAATCAACTTCGAGGTCGAGGCCCGCGAGCGCGTGCCCATCGCGTCGTCGCTCGAGCGAGGCGACCTGCCTCCGTTGGCGCTCGCGCGCGCCCTGGCCCTCATGCTGGCGGAGTCGGTCGTGGAAGCCTGGGCCTCGCCCCCGGTCGTGCGCCCGCCGGAGCCCGTTCCCACGCCTCCGGCACCGGTGGCGCCGGCCGTCGCGCTCCCGGTGACGCCCGAGCCGCCACCGACGCTTCCACTGCCACCACTTTCCACGCGGTCGGCTGACAGTCGCCTCGACGTCGACGTCAGCGGCGTGGTGCGCGGCGGAGGGCCGCTGCGCGCGGGCCCGATGGCCCAGGCCACGGTGTGGCTGCACTGGCTCGGGGCGCGCGTCGACCTGGCGTATCTGCGCGGCGGGCCGCCTCGCAGCGTCACCGTCATCGTCGACACGGGCGAAGCCGCGCTGGCGGTGACGGGGCGGCTGCGGTTGAGCTGGCTGAGCCTCGAGGCTGCTGCGGGCGCCCGGCTGGGCTTCGTCGCCCTGCGCTCACGAGAAACCGAGCGCACCGTCAGCGGCTTCTTGCTGGGACCCACCACGAGCCTCACGGCCCTCGCCCACCCCTGGGCGGGCCTTCGCGTCGGCGTCTCGCTCGAGGGCGGGCTGTGGAACGCAGAAGTGCGGGGGCGCCTCTTCGACGAAGACGATGTCGTCGTGGGTGGGTGGTGGTGGGGGGTGCGGCTGCACCTTGGCTGGGGCTTCGGCCGTTGAGCCATTCTCGCTGGTACCGCCACTGTTGGGGCTCCGGGAGGAGTCCATCGATGCGAACTCGAACGAAGTCGATATGGGCGCTGGTGCTGGTGGCGGGGTGCACGGGGGTGTTCGGGAACGTGGGCGACCTGAAGGTCGACCCCGAGAAGCCCGCCGAGACCCCCGGGCCCGAGGCGCCTGCGCCAGAGACGCCGACTCCCACGCTCGCGTGTCCGGCCCCGCTGACGCTGCCACCGACGGAAGGCTGCAACGGCATTCTCTTGACGGACCCTGACTCGGCCGAGTTCCGCGCGCCCGGCATCGTCGCCACCACGGGTCCCGGGGGCTCGCCCGCTTTCCGCATCGGCGTGAACGACGAGGACCACATTCTCGTGAAGGACACGCCGTGCCTTCGCCTGGGCAAAGACGGCACCGACTTCAGCCTGTCGATGTGGCTCAAGGTGCACGTCGACCCGCTCGACGTTCAAATCATCGGCACCGGCAGTGGCATCGGCTCAGGCACGCCGGGGTTCGGCCTGGGCAGCCGGAATCGCGATGACGGCCAGGTGGAGCTGGTGTTCGGCACGGGCCCGCTGTCCGACCGAACGGGGACCTACCACGACCTCGGGGTGTCTCCGCCATTCAAGCGCGACGAGTGGGTGCACGTGGTGCTGACCTACGATTCGAACGGTCCGGGCACGGCGGCCAGGTTCAATCTCTGGCTCAACCTCTGGCACACGACGTTCCCAGCGCCATTCCAGGTCTACCAGCCCAACTTGAAGGTCGGCGACCAGGGGTACGCCCGCTGGGGCGTCTTCGAGGTCAGCGAGCTGCGCAGCTACACGCGGGTGCTGACGGACAATGAGATCAAGGCGCAGGTCCTGGAGAAGGCCGGGCTCGCCGGGCTGTCGATTGACGAGTTGAAGCAGTCGACCGAGCGGCTCCTGGCGCACGTGAGCGGCACGACGGTTCTGCCGCCGGCCGAGCTCGGCACCGAAGTGGCGCGGTTCGAGCGACACAGCATCTTGCTCGACACCGACGCGCAAGCGACCCAGCGCGCCCTGGAGCTGGTCGCCGCGTGGGAAGCCAGGGCTGGCGCGTTGTTCATGACCTCGGCCACCGAGCGCGGAGTCAACGCCAGTGCCAGCCCCGGAGACGCAGCCTACCCGGCGCTCGCGCAGCTGAAGGTCCAGCAGGCGGTCTTCGATGGAGCCTTCACGCCGACTGCCCTTCAGCACTGCGCCGCCTCGTTCGAAGGCAAAGCGTGGCGCACGTCGGAGTACTTTCCGGGCGCCGTGTCATCGGCTCCGGACACGAGCAAGTCGCACCAGGTGCGGGTTCTCGCCACGGTGCCCGCCGCCTGGGGCCGGCCCGAGTGCTACTCGGCCGCACCCGTCGTGCGCCCGACCGGCCTGTACCTGAGCCCCGGCGGGGTGGCGGAAGTCCACGTCCCCGACTCGATGGTGGGTGCTGGCTTTACGATTCAGGTCGGCGCACACATCGGCAACCACGGACACAAGGCCACCTTCAGCCGCATGCCGCGGGTCACGAAGACGTTTCCCATCACGTCGAAGGTGACGCGCATCGGCAGTCCCCTGGGTGGCGGCGTGTACGTTCTGGTTCCGTATCTGGCCAACCAGGGCACGCAGACCGTGACGGTGCGCGGCGGTGTCGTCGAGGCACCGTTCTTCTCGGCGAAGGAAGTCGACAAGATGACCAACGACCAGTGGCGCGCGCGCCGCACCGCACCCGCGCCCTGGGCCGACTTCGAGAGCGACAAGTACCTGATGCAGGTGCCCTCGAGCTGGATCTTCGCGTTCGAGGACCCCGTGGCCCTCATGGAGAAGTGGGACCGCGCGATGGATGGGTTCTCTGAAATCTGGGGCTACGCGCCAGACAAGCGCAACCGGCACGTGCTCTATGAACTGGTGGACACCGACATTCAATGGGGCGTGTATGGGGTTGGCTACCCGATGACCAACAACCCCTTCAATCCCAGACAGAAGGGCAACGGAAACGCCGACCACTGGCTCCTGCGCGACCCGATGGCGAACGAGATCGACTTCCACGAGCTCAGCCACTGCGCGTTGCCCAGCATGTTCAGCGGAGAGACCGAAGCCATCGTCAACTTCCCCTACGCCTACGTTCGGCACATCAAGTTCGGCGACACCTTCAACGCGTCCTTCGCGCGGTCGATGGGGTGGTCCTTTGGCGACCCGGGCCGCACGCCCGACGAGGCGGCGCTGGACCGGATGATTACGGTCAGCTTCCGGAGCGGTCAGCCGCGCAACGAGTCGAACACCGAGCAGGACGAGGTGCGCTATCAACACCGCGGCTACGCGCACTACGCCGACATTGCGCGGACCTTCGGCTGGGAAGCGTACACGCGGTTTCTCCATCAGGAACACCTCGATTGGATGACGCCTCCGGCCAGCGATGGGTTGAGCGGCAACGACAGCCGGACCCTGCGCATGTCAATCGCAGCCAGGACCGACCTGACGCCGCTCATCCACTTCTGGGGTGTGCACCCCGATGACCCGACGCGCCTCAAGGCCGCCATGGTGGCCCGGGGGCTGACGCCGTCGCCGCTCATCCGCACCCTGCTCGAGCGCTACCTCACCCTCATTCCACGAACCAACGCCGAGTTCCTGGCAGCCGCTGGAATGCGAGGGCTGAACTGTAGCCCGAATGACTCGCCTCACTACGGGTGCGGATGGTGGGCGATCTGGCGGGCACGGTACGGCTCGGCCGAGGGCATGCTGGCGCAGTCGTCGTTGCGGAGCATCATTCAACGCTACTACCCGTGACGTGAGTCGAAGGCGCGCCTGAAGTCCTCGAACCTGGAAGCGAGCCGACCATGCGATTCGTCTCCGTCTTGCCCGTGTTGATGGCGTTGACGCTCCTCGGTTCCGCGTCGTGCGACGGCGTCATCGAGGAGGCCAGCGACGACGGGAGCAACGCTGGCGAAGGTGGGTTCAACGAAGGTGGCGGGTCTGGCGGCGGAGCGCCCGGCGCTGGCGCCTCCGGCGGTGCTGCGCCCGACGCTGGGGTACGTGACGGAGGCGCACTCGACGGTGGCGTACGTGATGCTGGTATGAACGTCTCGGACTCCGGAATCGCAATCGACGAAACGGACTCGCGCTCGAGCGCGGCGGTCAGCTGGCTGTCGGAGCACAACTCACGACGACAAAGGTATCACCAGCTGTATGGCGGTTCGTACGTTCCGCTGAAGTGGAGCACGGCGCTGGCGGTGAGCTCACGTGCTTACGCAGAGGAGATGGCCAGGACAGGCGTCTGGGCTCACAGCTCCGTCGACTACCCCTGAACCCGGTTGCGGCGGATCCCGTGATGTGATCTTCGCCGTGCATGGCAATCGACCAACGCACGCGACGCGCCGTCATCCGGCTTCGGAA